>DATINB010000097.1:0-3048 GCA_035474775.1 Luteimonas sp. | reverse complement strand
CACCGGCCTGCTGGAGGTGCTGGACGCCGAGCGCACGCGCCTGCAGGCGCAGGATGCCTTCGCCGACGGCCGCACGCGTACCGCCACCAGCGCCGTTGCGCTGTACCAGGCGCTGGCGGGTGGCTGGCCGGCGCGCGCGCCGCGCCGGCTGGCGGTGGGCGACGTCGACTGACCGCGTGCGCAGCGCCGCATCGGCTGCCGGCGCGGGCGGCCGTCGACCCTGCGGTACGATGCCGATCCCCCGAAGCCACGAGCTACGCCGTGCCCGACGCACCTGCCAAGCCGTCCCGCGAAGAGGCCGAAGCCGCCGTACGCACGCTGCTGCGCTGGTCCGGCGACGACCCGGGACGCGAGGGCCTGCTGGACACGCCGCGTCGCGTGGTGGACGCCTATGGCGACTGGTTCAGCGGCTACGCCGTGGACCCGCGCGAGTACATGGAGCGCACCTTCGAGGAGGTGGGCGGCTACGACGAGATGATCGTGCTACGCGACATCGAATTCGAAAGCCACTGCGAGCACCACATGGCGCCGATCATCGGCAAGGCGCACGTGGGCTACCTGCCGGACGGCAAGGTGGTCGGCATCAGCAAGCTGGCGCGCGTGGTGGAAAGCTATGCACGGCGCTTCCAGGTGCAGGAGAAGATGACCGCGCAGATCGCCAACGTGATCCAGGACGTGCTGCAGCCGCGTGGCGTGGGCGTGGTGGTGGAGGCGACGCACGAGTGCATGACCACGCGCGGCATCCACAAGCGTGGCGTGAGCATGGTGACCTCGAAGATGCTCGGCGGGTTCCGCGACGACGCGCGCACGCGCGCCGAGTTCCTGCGCTTCCTGCGCCCTGGCGCCTGATCCACGGGTGATCGACGGCTGATCGACGGCTGATCGACTGCTGGTCGACGCCCGGTCGACGCCCGGTCGACGCCTGATTGACGCCGATCGACGCCGCGGCGCACGAGCCCTGCCCCCGACACCGGCTTGCCCATGCCAGCGCGAGGACGCGCGAGACCCGACATGCCTGCGAGCGTAGCCGAGCCGGCCGCCACCTTGATCGGCCAATCACGCGCGGCGGCCTAGCGTCGCCGCACGACGGCAGCCCGGCGGGCCGCTGCTCCCGACACCGACGCGTGCGCGAGGACCGCACACGCGACGCCCACCCGCATGCAACGGCGACCTGTCGCCGCAGGACGCCCCATGTCGACGCTCCCCGTTTCCGGTACCAGTGCCGTCGCGCCCGCGCTGGAGGCCGCCAAGGCCGCGGGCCTGGTCTATGTCAGCGACAGTGAGCCCGGCATCGCCCGCCGCAAGGCGGGCAAGGGATTCAGCTACCGCACCCCGGCCGGGCAGCCGGTGCGCGACGCGACCACGCTGGCGCGGATCCGCAGCCTCGCCATCCCGCCGGCGTACGCAGACGTGTGGATCTGCACCTCGGAGCGCGGGCACATCCAGGCCACCGGTCGCGACGCGCGCAACCGCAAGCAGTACCGCTACCACCCCGACTGGAGCGCCGTGCGTGGCGACGGCAAGTTCGAGCGCATCGTCGCGTTCGGCGAGGCGTTGCCGCGCCTGCGCCGGCGCCTGCGCCGCGACCTCGCGCTGCCCGGCTGGCCCCGGGAGAAGGTGGTGGCGATCGTGGTGGCGCTGATGGCCGAGACGTTGGTGCGCATCGGCAACGATGCCTACGCCCGCGAGAACCGCTCCTATGGGCTCACCACGCTGCGCGACCGGCATGTGCAGTTCGTCGACGGCGGCCGCGCGCGCCTCAGGTTCCGCGGCAAGGGCGGCCTCGACCACGACATCGCGATCGACGACGCGCGCCTGGCGAAGCTCGTGCGTGGCTGCCAGCAGCTGCCCGGGCAGACATTGTTCCAGTACCGCGACGACGACGGCGGACTGCAGCCGGTGAGCTCCAGCATGGTCAACGACTACCTGCGTGACGCGATGGGCGAGGACTTCACCGCCAAGGATTTCCGTACCTGGGGCGGCACGCTCAACGCGGTGCGTTGCTTCGCCGCGACCCCGCTGCCGGAACCGGGACGCGACGGCGTACCCAGCGAGCGCGCGCTGGCAGCGACGCAGAACCTGGTGATCAAGGATGTGTCCAAGGTGCTGGGCAACACCGTGGCGGTGTGTCGCAGGGCCTACATCGACCCGGTGGTGTACAGCGCCTGGCGCGACGGCAGCATCCTTGCCGCGTGTGCAGGCGTTCGCGGGCAGCGGCAGTGGGAACAGGCCACCCTGGCGTTCCTCAAGCGCGCGCGGCGCGTGGCGCGCAAGTCCGCACCCGCCGGCGGCGCGGGCAAGTCGGCGAAGAAGACGGCACGCAAAAAAAATCCCGCCCATCCGTGAGGAGGGCGGGAAGTCGTTGCGGCCTGGAGAGAGAGAGAAAGAGGCCGTACGGTGTTTTCAGCTATGCGACGCGGTTCGCTCAGGCGGACGGCGGCGTGGTGGAGCTGCCGGTGGCCGGCGGGGTTTCCGGCGAGGTCGGCGGAACCTGGGTCGGGTCGGTCGGGGGCGACATCGGATCCACCGGGGCATTCGGATCCGCCGGCGGCGCCATCGGGTCGGTCTGCGGGGTGGTCATCGGGTCGGTCATCGCCGGATCGGTGGCGGCCGGGTCGGTCGGCGTGGCCATCGGATCGGTCGGCGCGGGCTCGCTCATCGGGTCGGCGGCCGGGGCTGCGGTGTCGGTGGTCGGCATCGCCGCGTCATCGGCGGCGGCGTTGTCGTTGCCGCCACAGGCCGTGAGGGCAAGGGCGACGGTAGCGGACGCGGCAATGGAGAGAAGTGTGCGGCGCATGGAAATTCCTCGTCGTTTGATTTGGGTTGCGGGGGAATGGGCGCAGTCTGCCGCGCCGGATGTTCTTGTCGTGTCGTTTTTCCGCTAACGCCGTGCATGCGGCGTGCACATGGGCCGGCTCAGCCGCAACGCGCGGCGGTGACTCGGCCCGCGGCATCGACATCGAGATTCAGGCGGGTCGGGTTGAACTCCATGGTGACGGCCTGGCCGGGTCGCAGCACCCGCATGCTTCCTGCGCCGGCTGCCTCCCG
>DATINB010000096.1:0-3993 GCA_035474775.1 Luteimonas sp. | reverse complement strand
CGCCCGTGGATCACGCGCTGCGTACGCCACGTCCACCGCCGGCGAAGTCTTGTCCTGGTACTCGATCTCCGCCTCGGCCAGCGCCGAGCCGCAGTCGAAGCACCAGTACACCGGCTTGACGCCACGCAGCAGGTGGCCGTTCTCGACCACCTTCGCCAGCGCGCGGATCTCGTCGGCCTCGAACCTGAAGTCGAGGGTGCGGTACGGATTGTCCCAGTCGCCAAGCACGCCCAGGCGCTTGAAATCCTTGCGCTGCACGTCGATCTGCGCATTGGCGTATTCGCGGCACTTGGCGCGGAACTCCACCGCGTCGAGCTTGACGCCGACCTTGCCGTACGTCTTCTCGATGGCGATCTCGATCGGCAGGCCGTGGCAATCCCAACCCGGCACGTACGGCGCGTCGAACCCGGCCAGGTACTTGGACTTGACGATGATGTCCTTGAGGATCTTGTTGACCGCATGGCCCAGGTGGATCGCACCATTGGCATACGGCGGCCCGTCGTGCAGCACGAACAGCGGCCGCCCGGCGGCGTTGGCGCGCAGCCCCGCGTAGAGTCCTTCGGCCTCCCAGCGCGCCAGCGTGTCCGGCTCCCGCTTCGGCAGGTCGCCGCGCATCGGAAACGCGGTTTCCGGCAGGTGAATGGAGGCTTTGTAGCGCTGGCTGTCGTCGTCGCTCACGCGGGGTCTCTTTCGGGTGCTTGCATCAACTGCTCGCGGGCCAGGATGGCGTCGCGATCCATCTGTGCGACCAGACTCGGCAGGTCGGGGAAATGCTCCTCGTCGCGGAGCCGGGCCACGAACTCGACACGGATGCGCCGGCCGTACAGGTCGCCGTCGAAGTCGAACAGGTGCGCTTCCAGCAGGGGCTCGACCCCACCCACCGTGGGCCGCGTGCCGAAGCTCGACACCGATGCACGCGGCCGGTCGCCGACACCATGGACGCGGGTGGCGTAGATCCCGCGCAGCGCCGGCACCTTGCCACCGAAGCGCAGGTTGGCGGTGGGGTAGCCGAGGGTGCGTCCGAGCTGGCGACCCCGCACCACCGTGCCTTCGATGGCATACGGCCGGCCGAGCAGGCGCGCCGCCAGCACGAAATCGCCGGCGGTCAGGGCGGCGCGGATGCGCGTGCTCGACACCGGCTGGCCATCCAGCAGCACCGGTTCGATCGCACTCGCCGTGAAACCAGCCACGGCTCCCGCCTGCTGCAGGGTGGCAAGGTCACCCTCGCGCCGGCAACCGAACCGGAAGCCCGGGCCCACGTGGACCTCGCGCGCATGCAGCCGGCGCACCAGCAGGGCATCGATGAACGCGGCCGGCGACAACGCCGCCATCCGCCGGTCGAAGCGCAGCAACCCCACCGTGTCCGCGCCGGCCGCGCACAGGGCACTGAACTTGGCCCGCGGCAGCGACAAGCGTGGCGGCGGGACACTGGCGAAGAATTCGCGCGGCAGCGGCTCGAAGGTCAGCGCGACGGCCGGCACGTCCAACGCGCGCGCACGGGCGACGGCGTGGTGCACGAGCGCCTGGTGACCCAGGTGCAGGCCGTCGAAGGCGCCGATGCAGACCACGCTTCCGTGGGGGCACAGCGGCCCACCCTCGATGTCGCGGAACAACCTGTTCATCAGAACGCGGAAGTATAGCGGCGGCGTGCCGGCGACTCGGCGCTCACTGACGCAGCTCCCGCGGACGCAGGCCGGCGGCCAGCAGCGTCGCCACGTACGCGCCGGCACCGGCCGCGATCACCGCCAGCAGCCAGGCCACCCGCGGCAGCACGCCGGCGATGGCCGTCCAGTCCCCGATCCACGCGCGCAGGCCCACCACCACGGCCGCCATCGCGGCGCATGCGACGGCGAGCAGCAGCCAGAAGCGCAGCCAGCCTGGACGTGGCGCATGCAGCCCACCGGTGCGCAGCGCGCGCCACAGCAGCCAGGCATTGACGATGCCCGCCAGGCCGGTGGCCAGCGCAATGCCGCCGTGGGCACCCGGCGTACCGCGAAGCCACAGCGGCGTGGTGAATGCCACCGTCAGCACGATGTTGGCGACCACCGTCCAGATCGCCGCGCGCATCGGGGTCCGCGTGTCCTGGCGCGCGTAGAACGCCGGTGCCAGCACCTTGCTGAGCATGAAGGCGGGGATGCCGATGCTCATCGCGGTCAGGCTGATCGCCGCCATGCGCGTGTCCAGCGCGGTGAACTTGCCGTAGTTGTAGACGGTGGCGGTGATCGGCTCGGCCAGCAGCAGCAGGCCGAGGCCGGCGGGCACGCCGGCCAGCAGGGCCATGCGCAGGCCCCAGTCCAGCGAACGGCTGTAGCCCTCGGCGTCGGCGGCTGCATGGCGACGCGACAAGTGCGGCAGGATCACGGTGCCGAGCGCCACCCCGAACAGGCCGAGCGGAAACTCCACCAGGCGATCCGAGTAATACAGCCAGTCCTGGCTGCCATCGACCAGCAGCGACGCGAACGCGGTGCCGACCAGCAGGTTCACCTGGGCCACCGAGGACGAGAACAGGGTCGGCACCATCAGCCGGGCGACCTTGCGCACGTCCGGATGCCGGAAACCCGGACGCAGCCGCGGGCGCAAGCCCAGCCGGCCGAGCGCCGGCCAGAGCAGTGCCAGCTGCAGGAAGCCGGCAACCAGCACGCCCCAGGCGAGGCCGACCGGTGGCACCGCGAAACGCGGCGCCAGCCAGAACATGGCGGCGATCATGGTCAGGTTGTGCAGGACCGGGGTGAATGCCGGCAACGCGAACCGGCCGGTGCTGTTGAGGATCGATGCCGCCAGCGACATCATCGAGATGAACAGCAGGTACGGGAAGGTGATCCGCAGCATCAGAGCGGTCTGCGCGAACTTCTGCGGTTCGTCCAGGCTCCCGGGGGTGAACAGCGCGGCGATCGCCGGCGCCGCCAGCACGCCGACGGCACACACCACCAGCACCACGGCGCACAGCGCCCCGGCCATGTGGTCGATGAACGACTTGAGGGCGGCGCGATCGCCGCGCTCGCGGATCTCGTTCAGGACCGGCACGAACGCCATCGCCATCGAGCCCTCCGCGAACACCCGGCGCAGGAAGTTGGGGATGCGATAGGCCACGATGAACGCGCTCATCGCGCCACCGGTGCCGAACAGGGTCGCCTGCAGCATGTCGCGCGCGAAGCCGGCGACCCTGGACAGCAGGGTCATGGCACTGAAGATGGCGCTCGATCGCAACAGCCCGCCGCCGCCGCGGCCAGGCGGTGGCGCGGTGGCGGCCACGTCGACCCCGGGGCCGGGGCCATCCGCGCCTCCGCGCGCCGGGCCCGGCGCGATCGTCGATGCGCTGCTCACGCGGCCCTTCCTCGCGGAGCGCTGCGGTTGACGCAAGCCATTGAAACCCCCATAATTTCCGGCTCGTTTGACCGACTGCCCGGCAGTGTGCCGGTTTTTCCCACCCCAGTTTCCAGGATTACATCGTGGCCAACATCAAGTCCGCCAAGAAGCGCGCCAAGCAGGCTGTCGTGCGCAACCTGCGCAACAACAGCCAGCGTTCGCAGCTGCGCACCGCCGTGAAGAAAGTGCTGAAGGCGCTCGAGGCCAACGACGCCGCTGCCGCGCAGGACGCGTTCAACGTCGCGCAGCCGATCCTCGACCGCTTCAGCTCGCGTGGCCTGATCCATCGCAACAAGGCGGCCCGCCACAAGAGCCGCCTGACCGCCCGCATCAAGGCGCTCAAGGCGGCCTGAACGGCCGACGCGTGCGTCGTGCGTGCCCCACCGGGGTACGCACGACGTTCGAACGAACCCGGCCTGCGCCGGGTTTTTTTGCGCCTGCGCCACCGGGGTCAGCCCGCGGAGGCCTCGTCGTCGGCCGCGATCGCCTGCAGCTCGTCCAGGAACGCCTGCACGCGCAGCATCACCGCCCGCGTGCCCTCGTGGGCCAGGCCCGAGATCACGAACCACGGCTGCGTCCAGCCCAGTGCATCGACGATGCGACGCGCCTGCGCCTGCGCATCCTCGG
>DATINB010000095.1:0-6837 GCA_035474775.1 Luteimonas sp. | reverse complement strand
GGGGCAGCAGCGACAGTGCATAGACGACCGGCGTCGCGCCGCGCAGCCGCAGCGGGGCGACCCGCGACAGCAGCCACATCACGCCCAGCCCGACCAGGTAGCGCGCGCCCTGCGAGACCACCAGCGCAGGCGCCTGGTTGCCGGCGCTGTACAGCACGGCCAACCCGACCAGCATCAACGCCACCAGCGCCGCCAGCAGCGACCAGTCGAGCGTGCGCGTGAAGCGCCGCAGCAGGTCCAGCAGCCACTGCAGGATCACGTTCAGGGCGCGCGCCCGGTGGGTGCCGGGGGCGTACCCGCGCGGCGCGGCGTCGATGTCGGCGGAGCCATGCGCGGCGCCGGCGGCGCCGCCCCCGGTGCATCGGGCATCGGTCCGCCGACCGGCGCGGCCGCCCCAAGCGCGCCCTCCGGTGAGGCCGAGGCCAGCACGTTGACGAACGGCGACGGCGGCGGCAGCGCGCCGGCCGGCGCACCGGGATCGGGCGCCTGCTCGGGCATCCGGCCGAGCAGCCAGGCATCGAAGATCTTGCGCGCGATCGGCGCCGCGGTGGTGCCGCCGTAGCCGCCGTGCTCGACCACCACCGAGACCGCGATGGTCGGCCGTTCGGCCGGCGCGAAGCCCACGAACAGCGCCTGGTGGCGCAGGTGGTAAGGGAGCGAGCGCGGATCCATGCTGGCGCTGCCCTTGCGGCTGATCTTCTGCGCGGTGCCGGTCTTGCCGGCCATGCGGTACTCGGCGCCGCGCGCCATGGCGGTGGCGGTGCCGCGACCGTGGATGGTGTTGACCATGCCCTCGCGCACGGCCTGCAGGTGCGCGGGCTGGTCGGTGATGCGCGTGGGGGCATCGCGTCGCACCGCCGTCCACGGCGCGTCGTAGCCGATGCGCCTGCGCGCCACCAGGCTCAGGCGGTGCAGCGCGCCGCCGTTGGCGAGCGCGGCGGTCCCGCGCGCCAGCTGCAACCCGGTGGCCACCCAGTAGCCCTGGCCGATGCCGGCGATCACGGTCTCGCCGACGTACCAGGGTTCGCGGCTGTTCGCGGCCTTCCACTGCGGCGAGGGCACGATGCCGCGTGTCTCGCCGATGAGGTCGATGCCGGTCGGCTGCCCGAACCCGTACCGCGTCATGTACTGGTCGAAGCGCGCGATGCCCATGTCGTAGGCGAGCTTGTAGTAGTAGTAGTTGATCGATCGCGAGATGGAATCGCGCAGGTCGACCCAGCCGCCGCCCCGGCCGGCATCGCGGTAACCGCGGCGTTGCCCGGGAATGAAGAACTCGCCGGTCGAGAACACCCGGGTATCGGGCGTGCGCAGCCCGCTGTCGACCCCGGCCAGGGCCACGAACGGCTTGATCGTCGAGCCTGGCGGGCCGCCGCCGAGCACGTTGCGGTTGAACAGCGGGCGTGCCACGTCGTCCATCAGCGCGCGGTAGTCGGTGCTCGAGATTCCGTTGACGAACAGGTTGGGGTCGTAGCTGGGCAGGCTGACCATCGCCAGCACCTGGCCGGTGGCGGGATCCACCGCCACGGCGGATCCGTGCAGGTCGCCGAAGGCCAGCACCATCGCCCGCTGCAGGTCGGCGTCGATGCTGAGCTTGAGGTCGGCACCGGCCACCGCCGGCACCAGCCCGAGCCGGCCGAGCGCGCGGCCGTCCACGTTGGTTTCCACCTGCTCGTAACCGACCCGCCCGCGCAGCCATTCGTCGTAGTAGCGCTCCAGCCCGGTCCGGCCAGTGTGGGTGAACACCGAATGGCCTTCCCCGTAGCGCGCGATGTCGCCCTCGTCGGTGCGGCCGACATAGCCGATCACATGCGCCAGCAGCGCGCCGTAGGGGTAGCGGCGATTGAGGTAGGGCACCAGTTCGACGCCCGGGTAGCGCCAGCGGTCCACGGCGAAGCGCGCGGCCTCGGCGTCGTCGATGCGCAGCTTGAGGGTGACCGGACGAAAGCTGCGCGTCGCCTTGCGCGCCTCCTCGAACTGCGCGATGTCCTCCGGCGAGAGCGCGATGATCTTCGACAGCGAGGCCACCAGGGCCTTCGGGTCGCCGGCGTCCTCGGGGGTGACGTCGAGCCGGTAGGCGGGCACGTTGTCGGCGAGGATCCGGCCCTTGCGGTCGTAGATCAACCCGCGCCCCGGCACCACCGGGCGTGGCTTGATGCGGTTGGCCTGCGAACGCTTGGCGTAGTCGGCGTGGTCGAGCACCTGCAGCTTGAAGTACCAGCCGGCCAGCCCGCCGAGTGCGAGCACCACCGCCGCGAAGCCGACCAGTGCGCGCACCCGGAAACGCGCCGCGTCGGCGGCGGCATTGCGGAGCTGTGGCTTGCGCGGGCGCAGGGCCAAGGCTCAGCGCCCCTTCCGGCCCATGCGCAGGCTGTCGAGCAGCACGAACAGCGGCGCCCACAACGCCATCCCCAGCAGTGGCGCCCACCAGAACGGCCAGGGCAGCAGCGGCTCGCCGAGGGTCAGGTGGATCGCCGCGCTCACCACGCGGTCGTTGAGCAGCAGGCCGCCGATGGCCAGCGCCTGTTGCGCCATGGGAAAGAAGCGCAGCTGCGATCGGAAGCGCTGCAGGATGAAGGCCATCACCACCAGCCGCAGCGCCTGCTCGCCGAGCAGGCCACCGAAGGCGAGGTCGGCGAGGAGCCCGGCGCCGAACGCGAAGCCCAGCCCGACGCGCGCGTTGTCCTCGATGACCCAGTACGCCACCACCAGCGCCAGCCAGTACGGCCGCAACGGTTGCAGCATGCCCGGCAGCGGCAGCAGGCCGAGCAGCAGGGCGAGCAGGACGCTGACCGGCAGCACCCATCCGTTGCGCGCGCGCATCAGGGTCGCGGCGCCACGGCGGGCGGCGCGGGTGCCGGCGTCGGTCCGCTGCGCTCGCGCAGCAACAGCACGTCACGGCCGCGGTCGAGCTTCGCCGCAGGACGCAGCGTCCCGAGCAGGAACGCGCGACTGTCGTCGGGGGCCAGCGCCGCGATGGTGCCGACCGGGAAGCCCGGCGGGAACCGGCCGCCCAGCCCGGAGGTGATCACCACGTCGCCGGCGCGCACGTCGCTGGACAGCGGCACGTTGCGCAGCTCGAGGACGTCGACGCGCCCGGTGCCGTAGGCCACCAGTCGCACGCCGGTGCGCGCCACCGCCACCGGAACCGCGTGGTCGGGATCGGTGAGCAGCAGCACGACGGCGGTGGTGGGGGTGACCCCGGTGACCTGGCCGACCAGTCCGTCGCTGTCGATCACGCTCTGGCCGACCTGCACGCCATTGCGCTCCCCGGCGTTGAGCATCAGCCGCTGGCGGGTGGGATCGAGGTCGATGTCGAGGATCGGGGCCAGCTGCACGTCGAGGCCGCCGCGACCGGACGCGCCGAGCAGCCCGCGCAGGCGGGCGTTCTCCTGTGCCTCCACCTGCAGGCGCGCCTGGCGTGCCGCGCTGACCAGCAGCGCGTTGCGCAGCTGGCGGTTGTCCTCGACCAGGCGCCTGCGCGTGGCGGCGTCGTCGCGCACGCTCTCGCCGACCCGCGACGGCAGCCCGGCGAGCCACCACAGGGGCTGCATCGCCACGCTCGCCTGCGCGCGCACCGCCTGCAGCCAGTGGCCGCGGTGATCCATGACGATCAGCGCCACCGAGAGCGCCAGGTACGCCAGCAGCCGCAACGTGCCGGCGACATCGCCGGGACGTGCAGCGGCGGGACCGGCATGGGAATGCACGTCGGGACCTCGTCAGGCGCGGAGGAGTGGGCGCGGTTCGCGCGTGACGACCTACTCGGACGCGAAGAATTCGTTGCCGTGCATGTCCAGCAGTTCCAGCGCGCGTCCACCGCCGCGGGCGACGCAGGTCAGCGGATCGTCGGCGACCTGCACGTGCAGCCCGGTTTCCTCGCTGATCAGCCGGTCCAGGTCGCGCAGCAGCGCGCCGCCGCCGGTCAGCACGATGCCGCGCTCGGCCACGTCCGCGCAGAGTTCGGGCGGGGTCTGCTCCAGCGCCTGGCGGACCGCGGCGACGATGCCGGCCAGCGGCTCGCGCAGCGCCTCGAGGATTTCCTTGGAGGTGATCTTGATCATCTTGGGCACGCCTTCGGCGAGGTGCCGGCCGGAGATCTCCATCTCCACGTTGCGCTCCTGCGGATAGGCGCAGCCGATCTCGATCTTGATGCGCTCGGCCGTGGACTCGCCGATGAGCATGCCGTGGTTGCGGCGCACGTAGTTGATGATCGACTCGTCGAAGCGGTCGCCGCCGATGCGCACCGATTGCGAATACACGATGCCATTGAGCGCGATCACCGCGACCTCGGTGGTGCCGCCGCCGATGTCGACCACCATCGAGCCGCGCGCCTCGGTGACCGGCATGCCGGCGCCGATCGCGGCCGCCATGGGTTCCTCGATCAGCGACACGTCGCGCGCGCCGGCCTCCAGCGCCGACTCCTTGATGGCGCGCTTCTCGACCTGGGTGGACCCGCAGGGCACGCAGATCAGCACCCGCGGGCTGGGGCGCAGGAACCGCGACTTGTGCACCTTGCGGATGAAGTGCTTGAGCATTTCCTCGGTGTAGGTGAAGTCGGCGATGACCCCGTCCTTCATCGGGCGGTGCGTGGTGATGTTGCCGGGCGTGCGGCCGAGCATCTGCTTGGCCTCGCTGCCGACCGCGGCCACCGACTTGTGGCCGCCGGAGCGGTCCTGGCGCACCGCGACCACGGACGGCTCGTTGAGGACGATGCCCTGGCCGCGCACGAAGATCAGGGTGTTGGCCGTGCCCAGGTCGATGGACAGGTCGTTGGAGAACATGCCGCGGAACTTCTTGAACATCTGGGGGAGAGGTCCGTCAGGAAAGGAGCGGGACCGCCGGAACGGCGGCCGCAGGCAGGCGCGGTCGCGGGGGAGCGGACGCGGGCGTGGCGCGGTAAAACAGGGCCGGCAAGCCTAGCAACCGCCCCATGGGCGGGCAAGGACAACCGGGGCGGCGCGTGCTGCGTCTGGCCGGGGCGGGGGCGAGCCGGTAACCTGCCCGGCCTGCCTGTGGCCCAACCGTCCGAGCGCGCCCGTCCCTGGGTTGCACTATCCGCTCTTGCGCGAGGTTCCGCACGGTTTTCCGGCCCGGCTCCGCCGGACCGCACTTGGAGCGCCGCCCCGATGTCCGCACTGATCTGTGGTTCCCTGGCCTACGACACCATCATGGTGTTCCCCGACCAGTTCAAGAACCACATCCTCCCGGACAAGGTGCACATCCTCAACGTGTCGTTCCTGGTGCCGCGCATGCGCCGCGAGTTCGGCGGCTGCGCCGGCAACATCGCCTACAACCTCAAGCTGCTGGGCGGCGATCCGATCCCGATGGCGACCGTCGGGCAGGATTTCGGGCCGTACCGCGAATACTTCGCGGAACTGGGCATCCCGCTGGAGCGCATCAAGGAGATCCCGGAGCTGTTCACGCCGCAGGCGTTCATCACCACCGACCTCGACAACAACCAGATCACGGCCTTCCACCCCGGGGCGATGATGCGCAGCTACGAGAACCACGTGCGCGACGTGCCCGGCGTCAGCATCGGTATCGTCAGCCCCGACGGCCGCGACGGCATGATCCAGAACGCGCTCGAATTCGCCGAAGGCGGCATCCCCTTCATCTTCGATCCCGGCCAGGCGATGCCGCTGTTCAACGGGGCCGAGCTGCGCGCCTTCATCGAGCAGGCCGACTACGTGACGGTCAACGACTACGAGTCCAACCTGCTGCAGGAGCGCACCGGCTGGAGCGAGGCCGAGATCGCCGGCAAGGTCAAGGCCTACATCGCCACCCGCGGCCCGAAGGGCGCGATGATCCATGCCGAGGGCAAGGTGCACGACGTGCCACCGGCCCACGAACGCCGGGTCACCGACCCCACCGGCTGCGGCGACGCCTTCCGCGCCGGGCTGATCTTCGGCATCGAGCGCGGCTGCGACTGGCTGACCATCGGCCGCATCGGCAACCTGATGGGCGCACTCAAGGTCGAGCACCCGGGCACGCAGAACCAGCGTTTCGACTACGACCAGTTCAACGAGCAGTTCAAGCAACAGTTCGGGTACGCGCTGTAGACGCCGGGCGCGGCATGCGGCGCGGTTGCGGCGGCCACCACCCCGCGGCCGTGCCGCGGCGGCGGCGGTCGGCGCGGACGCGCGGCCTGGTCCTGCTGCCGCTGGTGATGGGCGGCCTGCTCCCGGCGCAGGCGGCCGGCCCGGAGTCGCGGCACCTGGTGCTGGACGCCGACCGCGCCGTCGCCGGCGCCATGACCGAGATCCTGTCGGCCAGCGTGCGCATGCTGCGCCCGGGCTGGGTGTACCTGCAGTCCGACGGCGGCTATGCGCCGACCACGGCCGCCCTGGCGCGCGTGCACATCACCGTGGACGGCCAGCCGGTGTCCAACGACAGCGTGATCGACTGGCGCGGGTCCACGGCACCCAACCGGCACCCGTTCAACGTGATCGCCGCGGTGCACCTGCCGGTCGGCGAGGCACGCATCGCGCTGGTGGCCGGCAGCACCGATCCGGTGGCGATCACCGCCGGCACCAGCCTCTCGGTGATGACGCACGCGGCCAGCCGGGCCACCAGTACCCGCCTTGCCGACGCCACCGCGCCGCTCGCGTTCGACACCCGGCAGACGCCCGAGGGACGCGCGCTGCCCGCGCACGGGCGGCGGACGGTGCTGTCGGTGCGTGCCGGCAATGCTGGCGGTCCGCTGGTCGCGATGGCCTCCGGCGACAGCGCGATCGCCGGGTCGCCGGGGGATGCGATGTGGGGCCTGTTCCTCAATGGCCGGGAAGCGCGGCTGCATTCCGCCACCTGGTCGATCAACGACCTGTTCACCGGTGCCGAGGT
>DATINB010000094.1:0-8421 GCA_035474775.1 Luteimonas sp. | reverse complement strand
GTGGGCGTTCCTTGTCCTGCCTGGCGTCGCGAGCGCCGGGCTGCCGACCCGCAGCCAGGTGACCGTGGACGGCACGCTGGCAGCGGCGCCGTTCCAGGCGACGCTGGAACCCGATGGCCAGGGCAGCCACTGGCTGAAAGTGGAGCGGCCGTTGCTGGACGCCGCCGGCGTCGAAGCGGGCGACACGGTGACGCTCGCACTCGCGCCTGTTGCCGAAGAGCCCGAGCCGACCGTCCCGCCCGACCTCCGCGCCGCACTCGCCGACAACCCTGCCGCCCGGGACACCTGGGACGACATCACCGCCGTGGCCCGGCGCGACTGGATCCAGTGGGTGACCTCGGGCAAGAAGGCCGAGACGCGCGTGAAGCGCATCGCCACCGCCTGCGACAAGCTGGCGTCCGGCCAGCGCCGCGCCTGCTGCTTCGACCGCTCCGGCATGGTCAGCCGCGGCAGCCTGGGGCCGCCCGCGGCGGCGGACTGAGCGCATGCGCCCGCCACCCCCGGCAGCGGAGTGACCACGTGCCAGCGCCATCCCCGGCATCGGCCACCGCGTCGCCACTGAATCGCCCCGACCCCGTCACCCGCCCGATCTCGCGCGGCTCCCTCGGTGTCGCCGCGTTCTCCACCATCGTCGAGTGGTACGACTTCACCCTGTACCTGTACCTCGCCACGGTGCTGTCGCGGGTGTTCTTCGGCGGCGGCGACGCGTCACTGCTGGTGGCGCTCGGCGGCTTCGCGGTGGCCTACCTGATGCGCCCGCTGGGTGCGCTGTTCTTCGGCCACATCGGCGACCGCTACGGGCGGCGCCGGACCATGCTGGCGTCGGTGGCGCTGATGAGCGCGGCGATGTTCGCGATGGCGCTGCTGCCGACCCATGCGCAGGCCGGTGCATGGTCGGGCGCGCTGCTGATCGCGCTGCGCTGCGTGATGGGCTTCGCCGTGGGCGGCGAGTACACCGGCGTGGTGGCCTACCTGCTGGAAGGCGCACCGGTGCGCCGCCGCGGGCTGGTGACCTCGCTGGCGGCCGCGGCCAGCGAGGTCGGCGCGCTGCTCGCAGTGGCGGCATCGGCGCTGACCGTCGGCCTGCTCGATGCCTCCGCAGTGGAGTCTTGGGGCTGGCGGTTGCCGTTCCTGTTCGGCGCGGCGCTCGCGGTCACGGTGTGGGTGCTGCGCGCGACCATGCAGGAGTCGCCGGAGTTCGAGCGCCAGCGCGCGGCGGGTACGGTGCCCGCCAATCCGCTGCGCCATGCGCTGGTGCACCACCGGGCCGGTATCGCGCGCGGCTTCGCGATTTCCGCGCTCGGATCGATCACCTACTACGTCGGCATCGTCTACGTGCCTACGTTGCTGACCTCGACCGGCGCGCGCGGCGAGGCCGCGGCACTCGGGCTGTCCACCTGGGCCGCGATCGCGGTGATCGCGGTGACGCCGCTGGTGGGCCTGCTGTCCGACCGCCTCGGCCGCCGCCCGGTGCTGGTGCTGATGGCGCTGTGCAGCGCGGTGTTGCCGATCACGCTGTTCGCGATGATGACGCGCGGCTCGGAGGCATCCGCGCTGGCCGGTGCGCTGCTGCTGGCCGGCGTCGCGGGCGGCGTCAGCGCAGTCGGTGCGGTGGCGACCGCCGAGCAGTTCCCGGGCGAAGGCCGGCTCAGCGGCCTGGCCTGGGGCGCGACGCTGGCCACCGCGGTGTTCGGCGGGCTGACGCCGCTGCTGGCGCAATGGCTGGTGGGCGCCACCGGCTGGCCGCTGGTGCCGGGGGCGATGATCGCGGTGGTGGCGGTGCTGGTGCTGCCGGTGCTGGTGTGGATGCCGGAGACCGCGCCGGTGGGCCGGCGCGGCGTGGCGCAGTCCACGGCCTGATGTCGTAGGCGGCGCCGCAGACCGCGCCATGCCGGGTGCGGCGCACGAAGTGCTGGCGCCGCCCACCCCCCGGCCCCTAGCATCGCGTCCCTCGCCCACGCGGACGCGCCATGCCCACTGCCCAGCTCTCGGTCTACTTCTTCCTGCAGGCCGCGGTGATCCTGGTGGCGGCGCGGCTGGTCGGCCGGCTGGCGCAGAAATTCGGGCAGCCGCAGGTGGTGGGCGAGATGATCGCCGGGGTCACGCTGGGGCCGTCGCTCCTGGGGCTGGTGCTGCCGGAGCTGCAGCAGGCGCTGTTTCCGCCGCAGACGCTCGACACGCTGTACGTGCTGGCGCAACTCGGCGTCGGCCTGTACATGTTCCTGGTCGGCACCGAGTTCCGCGACGACCACTTCCGCGCGCGCTACAAGAGCGCGCTGTCGGTGTCGGTCGCGGGCATCGCGGTGCCGTTCGTGCTGGCCTTCGCGCTGGCGCCATGGCTGCTCACGCTGCCGGGCCTGTTCGCCGGCAAGGCGCAGCCCCTGCAGGCGTCGCTGTTCCTGGGCGCGGCGATCGCCATCACCGCCTTCCCCATGCTGGCCCGCATCATTTCCGAGCGCGGCCTGGCGGGCACCTCGTTGGGTACGCTGGCGCTCACCGCCGGCGCCATCGACGATGCCGCGGCGTGGTGCATCCTGGCCATCGTGCTGGCCAGCTTCGGCAAGGGTTGGGACCAGGCCTACCTGGCCATCGGCGGCGGTATCGCGTTCGCCGCCTTCATGCTGATCGTCGGGCGTCGCCTGCTGCGGCGGCTGGCGGACCACGTGCTGCCCGATCAACCGCTCAGTGCCGCCCTGCTGTCGACGGTACTGGTGATCTTCTGCCTGAGCGCGTTCGTCATGGATTCGATCGGCATCCACGCGGTGTTCGGCGGCTTCATCCTCGGCGCCTGCATGCCCAAGGACGCGCTGACCGAGAAGCTGCGCGCGCAGCTGCAGCCGTTCGTGGTGGTGTTCCTGCTGCCGATGTTCTTCACCTTCTCCGGGCTCAAGACCGACCTCGGCCTGGTGCTGCACCCCGAACTGGCGGTGGCCACCGTGGCCATCCTGCTGGCGTCGTTCTGCGGCAAGGGCCTGGCCTGCTGGGCCGCCGCGCGCGCCACCGGCGAGACCAACACCGACGCCATGGCCATCGGCGCGCTGATGAACGCACGCGGCCTGATGGAGCTGATCCTGATCAACATCGGCCTGCAGGCCGGCGTGATCCAGCCGGGCCTGTTCGCCATCCTGGTGCTGATGGCCATCGTGACCACGCTGGCGGCCACGCCGCTGTTCAACTGGATCATGCGGCGCGACCAGGCGGCAGCTGCCGCGGCCGCGTCCACGCCGGTGCCCTGAGCGGGCGTGGCGCGACGGCGGCGGCGCCGGCTGTGTCCGCGCCAATAAGCCGGCAGGCAGCCGCGCCATTGCGTAGGGACCGCCGGCCACGCGCGAAGACCCGAAGGGTTGCCTTCACCGCAGGCGTGCGCCGCGCGCGGCAGGCTCCGTCGGTGTCCACACACCGGGAGCGCGACGATGGCCGGCAACCTGAGGAAAGGCAGCAAGGTCGAGTGGCAGACGCCACAGGGCAAGGCGGTGGGCAAGGTCGAAAAGAAGCTGACCGCGCCGACCAAGATCAAGGGTCACAAGGTGTCGGCCTCCGCGGACGACCCGCAATACCTGGTGACCAGCGACGCCAGCGGCAAGCAGGCCGCCCACAAGCCGGACGCGCTCAAGCCGCGCCGCGCGTCATGAACGACGACGCGTGCGCCATCCTCGATGCCTTCCGCGAGGCGGTCAACATGGCACCTGCGGTACTCGAGCGCTGGCTTGGGACTGAAGCGTCCCGAGCCGTCGGGCAGAAGGACGCCGAAGACGCCGAATCCGTCGGCCATGCCTCCGGCCGCCGCATCGTCACCCTGCTGCGCAAGAAGCAGGCCGACTACACCGACGACGACTTCGCGCACATGCGCAAGGTCACCGGCTACGTCCATCGGCACCTGGCGCAGCGGCCGGATGGTGATGTCGGCGAGACGCCGTGGCGGCACTCGTTGATGAACTGGGGGCATGACCCGACAGGGTGAGGTCACGATCGCCCTGGCTTCGCGTCCTGGCGTAGGCTCCGTTACCAACCTCGTCGTCGCCTGCCGACCCGGAGCTCTTGTGGCTGACCTCGACGCCACCGACCTGCGCCCGTTCATCCCGGCGCAGGACTTCGCACTCAGCCAGCGCTTCTACGCGCGACTCGGCTGGGAGACCCGCGTCGTCGGACCGGGCCTTGCACTGGTGCGCGTGTCCGAACGCCAGCATGTCTACCTGCAGGACTACTACGTCCGCGAGGTGGCCCAGAACAGCATGCTGCACCTGACCGTCAGCGACGCCCAGGCGTGGTACGCCCACGTCGTCGAGCGCATGGCCGGCCAGGCATTCGGCTTGGCGCGCGTGCAAGCGCCGAAGTGGCAGGACTACGGGGCCCTGGTGACCTTCGTGCATGACCCGTCAGGCGTGCTGCTGCATCTGTGCGAATGGCGGACTGCGGGGGACGACGCGCGGAGTCCGATCGACGGTGCTGCCTGAGGCCAGGCCCGGTACCTGCAGCGGGTGGCTGCCGCCATCGCCCTTGCAGGTGGGCCAGCGCCATCAACGGATGCGACGCACCCGCGCCTGCCGTCGATGCTCGGCTACGCCGGCCCAGAACACGTAGCCCCACGCCGACGCCGCGCACAGCGCGACCAGCGTCCACACCAGGTCCATCGTCAGGTAGGCGTTGCTGATGCGGTCCAGCGGCAGCCAGCCCGTGCGCTGGAACCACGACGAGCCGCTGCCCAGCCAGCGCTGCACCGCCTGCCCGGTCGACAGTGCCTGCCAGTCGGCATGGCGCAGCAGGCCCATGAAGCCCCAGGCAATGCAGGCCGCCACGCCCAGCGCCAGCATGCCGCCCAGCCAGACCAGTGCCTCGCCGGCCCAGCGCGCGCGGACCCACAGTTGCACGGCGCCCAGGGCCCAGGCGAACGCGGTCAGCAGCAGGAGGAAGAGCAGGGCCATGACGCGGGTGGCTCAGTCGCCCGCCACGCCCTGGTCGATGCCCGGGGTGAACCAGAACGGGATCCGGTACTCGCGGCGACGCAGGGGACCCGATCTGCTGCCGGCCGCATTCCACACCAGGTGCAGGTCGTGCCGGCCCGGCGGCAATGCGCCGATGGGGACGTAGCCCACCAGCCCGCGCATGCCCAGGTCGCGGCGTTCGATCGGCAGGAAGTCGTCCAGCGCCAGCGGCGCACCGTCCAGCGTGACGCGCCAGAGCGAAGCGATGCAGTCGCGCCCCCGGGCGGCCGCGGCCTGGCCCTCCGCGCGGTTGCGCCCACCGGGCAGCGCCGGGCAGCCCGCGCGCGCCAGCGGGTTGTCGCGCCTGGGCTGGTGCGGGATGAACAGCCGCAGGTGCGCCTCGGCGATGCGGTCCGATGGAATCATCGGGTAGCGCAGCATGATGTCGTGCTCGGAGCGCATCGACTCGTAGTGCGCGCTGAGCATGCCGTTGTCGACGGATTCGCTGCTCAGGACGTCGTAGCGGTTGACCATGGAGAACATCGATGAGTTGGCCACCTGCACGCTGCCGATCACCATGGCCAGCACGATCACCACCACGTACACCGCCATGAAGCCGCGGCCGTTGAGGTTGCTCTGCAGCGTGAGCTGCACCGGCATGATCAGGCGCTGCGGGATGACGACGCCGAGCACGCGCAACAGGCCGCGCATGATGCGCTGCAGGCCGGGCGCCGGCCGGCCGGCCGCCTGCCGGCGGGCGATGACCCGCTCGAGGACCAGCGGGGCAAGCCCGGTGACGATGAACAGTCCGTAGGCCGCGAACAGCACGAACCGGATCACGTGCTGCCCGCCCTCGAATGCGGACCCGACCAGGCCGCCGAGCAGGATCATCGCGAAGGCGAGCACGCCGACCCAGGCGATCGTGAGCGCGATGAGGACCGTCATCGCGAACAGGATCGAGGCCGCGCGGTCGGCACGGTCGATGGTGCCGGCCAGGTCGCCCACGCGCTGCTGGTAGAAGGCCCGCGCCACCGCGCCCATGAACGGCACCCGCCCCCAGCGGATGCCGTCGGGGAAGGTGGACTTCAGCCCGATCAGCCCGATCCAGTACGCGCGGATGGCCAGGTGGATGATGAAGGCGAACGCCAGCGCGTAGCTCAGGCCGGCGCCGACCATGAAACCGAACTGCAGCGCGTAGTCGTACAGGCCCTCGACGTGGACGGCGTTCGCGGCCCAGCTCCTGAACAGCCGGCCGGGCACGGTGAGCAACGTGAAGGCCAGCAGGCCGGAGACGATCAGTTCGAGCTCGTCGGTGCGTTCGCGCAGGCGCTCGAACGCCACGCGGCTACCCGGCGGCGGGCTCTCGGCGCCGGGTGCCGGCATGGTCTGGTCGCTCATCGCATTCCCCTGTCTCGCGGCAGTCTATCCGCCGCGTGCGCATCAGGCATCGTGCGTGCCCTGCAGCGTCGCCAGGCGCATGAAGGTCTCGTGCTGGTAACGGCTCATGCGCAGCTGCTGGCCGTTGTCCATGGTCACCGCGTGGTAGCCGTTGAACCAGGGATCGATGGCGCGGATGCGGCGGATGTTGACGATGGCGGAGCGGTGCACGCGGGCGAACCGGCGCGGGTCCAGTCGTGCAGCCAGTGCGCCGATGGTCTCGCGCAACACGTGAACGCGCCCGGCCACGTGGATCTGCACGCTGTTGCGGTCGGCACGGATCCAGATGATGTCCTCCACGTCGACGAACACCACGCGCTCGTTCTCGCGCACCGGGATCCGGACCAGCCAGTCATCGCGCTGTTTCAGGGTGTCCAGCGCGTGCAGGATGCGCGCGGTGGTGCCGGCGTCGGCGCCCTGCGCGGCGGCGAGTCGCGTCTTGACCCGTTGCACGGTGTCCAGGAAGCGCGCGCGGCCGAACGGCTTGACCAGGTAGTCGACGGCATTGGCTTCGAAGGCGCGCACGGCGAACTGCTCGTAGGCGGTGACGAAGACGGTGGCCGGCATGCGCGCCGTGCCGACGGTGGCCACCACGTCCATGCCGCCGATGCCGGGCATCTGGATGTCGAGGAACACCAGGTCGGGCGAGCGCTCGCGGATGGCGGCGACCGCCGAAACGCCGTCGCCGCATTCGCCCAGCAGCTGGATCTCCGGATCCTCGCGCAGCAGCCGCACGATGGCCAGGCGCGCGAGCGGCTCGTCGTCGACGACCAGCGCGGTCAGGGTCACGGCGGCGCGCGTTCCGGCGCGCCGCCGCCGCCGTCGTCGTCGGTGGCGCAGGTGCTGGCGCCGTCGTCGAGTGGCCGGTACGGCAGGCGGATGCGGCAGGCCACGCCTTCGGGCCAGGTCACGTCCAGGCGGACCTCCGCGCCCGCACCGTACAGCTCGCGCAGCCGCAGGCGGGTGTTGGACAGGCCGATGCCGTGACCGCCCTCGCCGGTGCGCTTCGCCTCCAGCGTGCTGTTGCGGTTGCGCACTTCCAGCACCAGGCTGTCGCCGTCGCGCCGGCTCTCGATCTCCACGCAGTCGGCACCGACGCGCTCGCCGATGCCGTGCTGGATGGCGTTCTCGACGATCGGCTGCAGGATCAGGCTGGGCACCGCACAGTCCAGCGTGTCCGGATCGATGTAGATGCGCGTGGTCAGGCGGTCCCCGAAGCGCACCTGCTGGATGCCGAGGTAGAGATCGAGCAGCACCAGCTCCTGGCGCAGGGTGACCTCCTGGCCGTCGTAATCCTCGAGGAACGCGCGCAGCAGCTCGCTCAGTCGCAGCAGCATGTCCTCGGCGGTCAGCGCGTCTTCCGAGAGCAGCGTGGAGATGGCATGCAGCGTGTTGAACAGGAAGTGCGGCTGCAGCTGCGTCCTGAGCACGCGCAGCCGCGACTGCGCCAGTTCGGTGGCGAGCCGGCTGGCCTCGACCTCGCGCGCGGCGTTCTCGGCGCGCAGCTGCAGCGCCTGCTGGATGGCGAACAGCGCCCAGTAGGTGAGCATGCCGGTGGCGGCGTGCTTGCCGAGGAACTGCCCGAACTGCGCGAAGACGTCGCCGGGCTCGAACCATGACGACACCATCGCGCTGATCAGCAGCGCGAGCAGGGTGACGCCGATGCTGGTGGCCAGGTGCCTGCCGAGCGTGAGCAGCCGCTGCTGGCCGTGCAGGGGCCGGCGGGCGGCGAGGCTGAAGACCCACGGCGCCAACGCGGCCCACGGCAGCCACTGGATGGCGGCCCAGCGCAGGTAGGTGGACGGCGGCCACAGGTGGCTCCCGAGCGAATCGTGCACCAGCCCCTGGATCGCGAATGCGAGCACCACCAGTGACCACAGGCCGGCGTAGCGGCCGAAGCCGATCTCGGTGCTGCCGAGGCGAATGGTCATGCGTGGACCTCGTGGGGACGCGGGCATCGTAGGCACATCACGCCGGGCCCGGTAGCGCGCAGGGCGGGTGACTACGATTCGGCGCGGCGGCACGACGATTCGTCCCGAAACGGTTTCCCCGCGCATCACGC
>DATINB010000093.1:0-2671 GCA_035474775.1 Luteimonas sp. | reverse complement strand
AGGGCGGACAAAAGCAGCCCGAAGGCACCAAGCGCCGGGTCAATCCGAAATCGACCAACCAGCGTCGCTATCTCGAGGCGATCGAGACGTACGACATCGTCTTTGGCGTCGGACCGGCCGGGACGGGCAAGACCTACCTGGCGATGGCGCAGGCGGTCAGCTATCTGACGGCAAAGAAGGTCAGCCGGATCATCCTGGCGCGGCCGGCCGTGGAAGCCGGCGAAAAGCTCGGGTTCCTGCCCGGCGACCTGTCGCAGAAGGTGGACCCGTACCTGCGGCCGCTCTACGACGCCCTCTACGAGATGCTCGGGGTCGAAAAGGTGCTGAAGCTGCTCGAGAAGAACGTGATCGAGATCGCGCCGCTGGCCTACATGCGCGGGCGGACCCTCAACGATGCATACGTGATCCTGGACGAGGCGCAGAACACCACCACCGAGCAGATGAAGATGTTCCTGACCCGGCTGGGCTTCGGCAGCACCTCGGTGGTCACCGGCGACCTGACCCAGATCGACCTGCCCAAGCACGTCAAGTCCGGCCTTCGCGACGCGGTGGAGGTGCTGCGCGGCGTCGAGGGGGTCAGCTTCACGTTCTTCGAGTCGCGCGACGTGGTGCGCCACCCGCTGGTCGCGCGCATCGTCAACGCCTACGAGGCACGCGATGCGGATTCCGGTGCCGAGAGCGGCAACCGACCCGCGGCGCCGGGTGCGCAGCCCTAGCGTGCCTCCATGACCCGCGGCCCCGTCCGGCTCGATGTCTCGGTGGGCTACGCCCTGCCCCGCGCCGGCCTGCCGGCCTCGCCGACCTTCCGGCGCTGGGTCGCCGCCGCGTTGGCGGGCCGCATCCGCGAGGCCGACCTCGCCATCCGCGTCGTCGCCGAGGACGAGGGTCGCGCGCTCAACCGCCACTATCGGTCCCGTGACTACGCCACCAACGTACTCAGCTTCCCCGCGCAGCTCGATGCGGACATCCGCATGCCGGACGGGGTGCGCATGCCGCTGCTCGGCGACCTCGTGCTGTGCGCCCCGGTGATCGCGCGCGAGGCTGCCGAGCAGCGCAAGCCGCTGGCGACCCACTACGCGCACATGACGGTACACGGCACGCTGCACCTGCTCGGCTGGGATCACGGCGACGACCGCGAGGCCGAAGCCATGGAGCAGATGGAGCGCGAAATCCTCGCCGGGCTCGGCATCCTGGACCCGTACCGCCCGTCCTGACCGGGCGTGCCGGCGCCCGCGCGGGCCGAAGCTGCGATCATGGCGCATGGAGACCACCACCCCGTTCGACGGCCTCGCGCTGTCCCCAGCCCTGCTGCAGGGCATCGATGCGCTCGGGTACACGGCGATGACCGCGGTGCAGGCGCAGGCGCTGCCGCCGATCCTCGAAGGCCGCGACGTCATCGCCCAGGCGCCCACCGGCAGCGGCAAGACGGCGGCGTTCGGGCTGGGCCTGCTGCATCGCCTGCAGCCGATGTCGGGCCGCGCGCAGGCCCTGGTGCTCTGCCCGACCCGCGAGCTCGCCGACCAGGTCGGCAAACAGCTGCGCAGGCTCGCCACCGGTCTCGCCAACGTCAAGATCTCGGTGTTCTGTGGCGGCATCCCGCTCGGGCCGCAGCTGGCGTCGCTCGCGCACGCGCCGCACGTGGTGGTGGGCACGCCCGGGCGGGTGCTCGAACTGGCCGAGAAGGGCGCACTCGACCTGGGCGGCGTGCACGTGGTGGTCCTGGACGAGGCCGACCGCATGCTCGACATGGGCTTCGAGGACGCCATCCGCGACCTCGTCCGGCGCACGCCGCGGTCGCGCCAGGGCCTGCTGTTCTCGGCGACCTTCCCGGATTCCATCCGCACGCTCGGCAACGCCATGCTGCGCGAGGCCGTCGAAGTCATCGTGGACGCCGACGACGGGGCCGGCGCGATCGAGCAGCTGTTCTGCGCGGTCGACGCGGCACGCAAGGCCCCCGCGCTCGCCGCGCTGCTGCTCGAGCACCGACCACGCTCGTGCGTGGTGTTCTGCAACACCCGTCGCGACGCCGACGACGTGGCCGCGTCGCTGGTGCATTACGGCTTCAGCGCCCTGGCCCTGCATGGCGACATGGAGCAGCGCGATCGCGAGGAGGTCCTGGTGCGTTTCGCCAATGGCAGCTGCAGCGTGCTGGTGGCCAGCGACGTGGCGGCACGCGGACTCGATGTCGAGGACTTGTCAGCAGTGGTCAACTACGAGCTGCCGACCGATGCCGATACCTACCTGCACCGGATCGGCCGCACCGGGCGCGCGGGGCGCAGGGGCCTGGCAGTCAGCCTGGTCGCACCCGCGGAACTGTCGCGCACCGCGCTGGTCGAGGCACGCAATGGCCAGCCGCTGCGCTGGGAACGGGTGCAGCCGCTCGCCGGCCGTCCACGCGACGTCCCGGCGGCGGCGATGGCCACCCTGCGCATCGATGCCGGGCGCACCGACAAGTTGCGGCCGGGCGACATCGTCGGCGCGCTGACCGGCGACGCCGGGTTGCCGGTGGCTTCGATCGGCAAGATCGACGTGTACGCCACGCGGTCCTATGTCGCCATCGCGCGCGCTGACGCCGGCGGCGCCCTCGCCCGGCTGCGGGCCGGCAGGATCAAGGGCCGCAAGTTCCGGGTCAGCGCGCTCTGACCATCGCGTGAGCGGCTGACGCACCCGA
>DATINB010000092.1:0-3532 GCA_035474775.1 Luteimonas sp. | reverse complement strand
TGACGAGGTCGGCGTAGATGCCCACCCCCACGGCGTTGCAGCGCTTCACCATGTCGATGAACTGCGCCCGCGTGCCGCCGCGCGACTCGAGCTTGTAGCTGACGGGCTGATAACGGGTCCACCACGCTTCGCCGCTGACGTGCTCGTTGGGCGGCGACACCTGCACCGCGGTGTAGCCCTTGGGCCCGAGGAACGTCTCGCACTCGCGCGCCACGTCGGGCCAGCGCCACTCGAACAGGTGCACGTAGACACCCGCCTCGGCCGGGGCCGCCAGGCCCAGGGCCAGCGCACAGCCAAGCGTCTTGAGCACCGCTCCACGTCTCGTCATCGCCGCGTTCATGCACTCCACCTCGTCCATCGGGTTGGGCCGGGAATGTCCCCGCCCTGACTTCACTGCCTGTCCGGAGACTCTCAGGAAATGAGGTTAGACGACAAAAGTCTGTATTCCACGAATTTTTCGCCGTAGATGGTGTCAAAGGATTCTCGTAGATGGTGTCAAAGGATTCGAATCCGGGACTCAAAAGGGGAGCGTGCCCGCCATGACTGGGAGACGGAGGGGGTCAGGCCGCGCTCGCGGCCGCGCTCGCCTACAGATGCCCGCGAAACAGCAGTTCGCCGGGTGACGGATCGGGCGCGGCGGCGTCGTCGGCATCCGCGACCCGTTGCACCTGTAGCCCGCACGCGGCCATGGTGCGCGCGAGCGCGCCGGGCGCGATGCCCCAACGGAACGGTTCACCGCGCGCGCGCAGCCAGCCCGTGACCCAGCGCCGCGCGCGCAGGAACGCCGGACGCCCGCCGGGCGGGCAGAGCATGGCGGTCGCGATGACCTCGGGCGTGCTCCCGCAGGCGTCGCGCATGCCGGCGAACAGGTCCGCGACCTGGGTGCGATCGAGATACATCAGGAGTCCCTCGGCGACGAACAGCGTCGGCCGCGCCGGATCGAACGCCGGCACGCCCGACAGCAATGCCGGCAACGGCGTGCGCGCGAGATCGCCCGGCAGCAGAACATGGCGCGGACAGGCCGCATCCAGCGCCCGCAGCGCACGGGCCTTGGTTGCCATGCTCGCGGGACGGTCGACCTCGAACGCGACCAGGCGCGGATGGCGCCGCACCATGCCGGCCGCGAGACCGTCGAACCCCGCGCCGAGCACCACCAGCTGGCGCGCCCAGGTGCCGCAGGCGAAGTCGGTCCAGTCGCGGATGTACCGCTTGCGCCAGGCGAAGTGGGCCCCGAGCGCGGGCACGCCGAGGCGCTCGACGAGGCCGAGCAGGAGGCGCCCGACGGCGTTGTCGGCGAGGCCGAGCAGGCAGCGGCCGCCCGCACCGCTGGCGCGCAGGCAGCCACGCGCGATGTCGACGTCCAATGGCGGCGAGCGCCGCCCCTCGCGGACGGTCGCCGCGGCGACAAGCATGGCGGTCGTGATGGGGGTCACGCGCGGCCCTCCAGCAGGGTGCGCAGGTGGCGGTGCCAGTCGCTGTCCCAGCGGCCGGCGGGATCGCGCGCGTCCTTTTCCGCGAGGAACGCGTGGATGCGCGGGTGCGCGGCCTCCAACTGCTCGCGCGTGGCCCAGCGGTGGTAGGTCAGGTAGTAGCTGCCGCCGAACGCGAGCGCATCGTCGATCAGGGCGCGGAAGGCGCCGGCCGCCGCGGCGATGCCCTCGGCGTCATGGTGGACGTGCAGGTTGAGCACGATGCAGGCCCAGGGTTCCCGCGCCCATGCGAGCAGGCTCGTCGGATCGCGCTCGATGAGGCGCACCGTGCCGTAGATCGGCCGTGCACGGTGCCGGCGCAGTGAGTCGGCCGCGCGTGCCATGAAGCCGGCCAACCGCTCGCGCGGCACGTAGAGCTCGGTGATCATCTCCGACCCGCGGTGACCGAGGGCCGTGTCCACCGCGAGGTGGTAGCCGTCGAGGTAGACGCCGGTCTGCTGCGTGTCCGAGGCATAGCGCTGTCCGTGCGTCGACAGGTAGAATGCGGCATAGGCGTCGAACGCGCGCGAGGGTTCCGTGTGCGCGAGGAGCAACAGCTCGGCGAAGTCGGACGGCCCGAGGTGCTTCTGCGTGCTGGCCTCCGGCGCGGGGCCGGAGACCGGGCGGTAGCAGGACAGCACGCCGAGGTCGAGGAAGTCGTCGTGCGCGGGGTCGATCGCGAACTGGAAGTCGCCGAAGCGGCAGCCGGCCGCGATCGCGGCGTCGAACGCCGCCATCAGGTCCGCGCCGCGGCACAGGCGTACCTCGCGCCGCAGGATCTGTCGGCGTTCGAGGCGCAGGCGCAGCCGGACCACGACGCCGAACAGCCCGTAGCCGCCAGCCACGAGCGCGAACAGCGCCGGCTCGTTCGCCCGGTCCGCCTCGACGCAACGCCCGTCCGCGTCCACCAGCACGATCGATTCGACATCCTCGACGAACGGCGCGAACAGCAGCCCGCGGCCGTGGATGTTCGAGGCGAGCGCGCCGCCGAGGCTGAACTGGTCGGCGCCGGTCTGCTTCTGGCGGATGGTCCAGCCGGCGTGGTTGTCGGGATGCGCGGCGAGCCAGTCGAGCAGCGCCGGCCAGCGGACACCGGCCTCGACCGTGACGAGGCCGCGCACCGGGTCGAAGTCGAGGATTCGGTCGAGGCCGGCGGTGTCGAGGACGAGCCCGTCGGAGAGAAACTGCTGACCGCCCATCGCGTGGCGGGTGCCGGCGGTGATGAGTGGGCGGCCGTGGCGGGCGCAATCGCGCACGGCGGCGCAGGTCTCGAGCACCGAGGCTGGCGTGAGCACACCGGCCACCTCGGTCGCGTTGAGGTGGGAATGGATGTCGTTGAGGATCGTGCGGCGCGTGGCGGCGCGGGTGGGGTGCATGGCGCGTCCTTGCGGGTCGGAAGCCATAACGGTGCCAACGGGTATCTTCTGGCGCAATCGGATCCGCGGAAGTATCAGGATATGATCCCCAATGGGGCACGCCACGCCACGGGAGGAGCCATGAACGATCGAAGCCGATTGATGACCGCGCTGAAGCAACTGCTCAAGGCGCGGGGCTGGCGCTACGCGGACCTCGCCGAGGCGCTGGGCGTGTCGGAGCCGACCGTGAAGCGGATGCTGTCGTCGGGGCGGATGGACCTCGCCCGGCTCGAGGAGGTCTGCGCGCGGCTCGACATCGACTTCTTCGAGCTGGCGCGGATCGCGCGCGGGACGCGCGACGCACGCACGCACCTGTCGCCAGCGCAGGAAGCCGCGCTGGCCGATGCGCCGCGGCTGATGACGATGTTCCACCTGCTCTGCCAGGGCTGGCGCGTCGACGCGGTGCGCGAGGCGTTCGCGCTGGACCGTGTGGAGTCCACACGGTTGCTGGCCGCGCTGGACCGGCTCGACCTGATCGAGCTGCTGCCGGGCGACCACGTGCGGTTGCGCGTGCCGCGCGACTTCGCCTGGCGCGACGACGGCCCGGTGCGCGCGCGCTACATGCACATGGCCAGCGAGGAGTTCCTGCGCGACCGCTTCGACGGGCCCGGCGCGCTGTTCACGCTGGAGCTGCGCGAACTCGGCGAC
>DATINB010000091.1:0-1664 GCA_035474775.1 Luteimonas sp. | reverse complement strand
GTCGGCACGCCTGAAGGTGCTGGCCGACGCGACCCGCGTCCGCCTGCTGACCCTGCTCGAAGGCGAGGAACTGACCGTCGCGGAACTGTCCGCGATCACCCGGCTGGCGCAGCCGCGCGTGTCCACCCACCTCGCGCGCCTCAAGGAGGCCGGCCTGGTGCGCGACCGGCGCGCCGGCGTATCGGCCTACTACCGCTTCGACGAGACCACGCTGGACCCGGCGCAGCGCAGCCTGTGGCAGACCCTGCGCGTGGGCAGCGACGATCCTCTGCTGCGCCAGGATGCCGAACGCGTGCCGTCGGTGCTGGCGATGCGCGCATCCGACCAGAACTGGGCGGACTCGGTGGCCGGCGACATGGAGCGGCATTATTCGCCCGGCCGCACCTGGGAGGCGCTGGCGCGCTCGGCGCTGCCGCTGCTCGAAACCGGCGACGTGCTCGACATCGCCTCCGGCGACGGGGTGCTCGCGGAACTGCTCGCCCCCCACGCCCATCGCTACGTGTGCATCGACGCCAGCGTGCGCGTGGTGACCGCGGCCCGCGAGCGCCTGCGCCGCTACCGCAACGTGGAGGTGCAGGAGGCCGACATGCATGCGCTGCCGTTCGCCGATGCGAGTTTCGACCTGGTGGTGCTGATGCACGCGCTGACCTATGCGGCCAAGCCGGCACTGGCGGTGGCCAACGCCGGCCGCGTGCTCAAGCCCGGCGGTCGCCTGCTGCTGTCCAGCCTGGCGCGCCACGAGCATCGCAACGTGGTGCAGTCCTACGGCCATGCCAACCTCGGCTTCACCGACCGCGAGCTGCGGCGCTTCGTCGAGAAGGCCGGCCTGGTGCTGCAGAGCACGGAGACGGTGACCCGCGAGAAGCGCCCGCCGCACTTCGAAGTGATTTCACTGATCGCGAGGCACCCATGAACGCCCGGGTCGATGGCACCCCCGCGGTCGCCGCTGGAGCGAGTGCCGCCGGCGGGCCATGGCCCTGGCTGCACCCGGCGCGCGTGGCCGCCCTGCAGTCCGCGCTGGCGCGGCGCATCCTCGTCATCGACGGGGCCATGGGCACGATGATCCAGCGCCATGACCTGCAGGAAGCGGACTACCGCGGCAGCCGGTTCGCCGCGGGATACGACGCCGAACAGGTACACGGCGCGCGCTGCGGCCATGACCTCAAGGGCAACAACGACCTGCTGCTGCTGAGCAACCCGGCCATCATCGCCGGCGTGCATGCCGAGTACCTCGAGGCGGGCGCCGACCTGGTCGAGACCAACACCTTCAACGCCACCTCGATCAGCCAGGCCGACTACCACCTGGAGCACCTGGTGTACGAGCTCAACAAGGCCGGGGCCGCGGTCGCGCGCGCCTGCTGCGATGCCGTGGAGGCGCGCACGCCGGACAAGCCCCGGTTCGTGATCGGCGTGCTCGGACCGACCAGCCGCACCGCATCCATCAGCCCGGACGTCAACGACCCCGGATTCCGCAACACCAGTTTCGACGCCTTGCGCGAAACCTACCGCGAGGCGGTGGAAGGCCTGATCGACGGTGGCGCCGACACGCTGATGGTCGAGACCATCTTCGACACGCTCAACGCCAAGGCCGCGCTGTACGCCATCGAAGAGGTCTTCGTCGGGCGACGCGCGCGCGTCCCGGTGATGATCTCCGGAACCATCAC
>DATINB010000090.1:0-2103 GCA_035474775.1 Luteimonas sp. | reverse complement strand
TGCCCAGGGCCGCCGCCGCCTTGGTCTTGTTGTAGCGGCTCTCCTGCAGCGCCTGCTGGATGGCGGCCCGTTCGATCTCCTCGATGTAGGAGGGCAACGCGCTGCTGGAGGTATCGCGCGGGTTGCTGCTGCGCGGGTCCTGCGCGGGGCCGCCGGCGGCGTGGCGCAGTCCCGGCAGGTGGCCGGCGTCGTGACCGCGGGCCTGCAGGCCGCCCGTCTGGCCCTGCGCGTGCTGCGTCGGCAGGCGCAGGTCGGAGGCGTGGATGCGCGCGCCGTCGGCCAGCGCCAGGGCGCGCTCCAGCACGTTCTCCAGCTCGCGCACGTTGCCGGGGAAGGCATGCGATTCCAGCGCCGCGATGGCGTCGTCGGCCAGTTCGGGCTTGACGCGCTGCATGGCGTGCGCGAGCCGCTGCAGGATGGCGTCGGCGAGGATCGACAGGTCGCCTTCGCGGTCGCGCAGCGGCGGCACCTGCAGCTCGATGACGTTGATGCGGTAGTACAGGTCGTGGCGGAAACTGCCGTCGTTGACCAGCTTGCCGAGATCCTTGTGCGTGGCCGACAGGATGCGTGCGTCGACGGTGACCTCGTTGGACGCGCCCACCGGGCGGATCGACTTCTCCTGGATGGCGCGCAGCAGCTTGACCTGCATGGCCAGCGGCAGTTCGGCCACCTCGTCGAGGAACAGCGTCCCGCCATCGGCCGCCTGGAACAGGCCCGGCTTGTCGGCATTGGCGCCGGTGAAGCTGCCCTTCTTGTGCCCGAAGAACTCGCTTTCCATCAGCTCGGTGGGGATGGCCCCGCAGTTGACCGGGATGAACGGCCCGCCGGCGCGCGAGCCCTGCGCGTGGATGGTGCGCGCCACCAGCTCCTTGCCGGTTCCGGACTCGCCACTGATGTGCACCGGTGCCTGGCTGCGCGAAACCTTGGCGATGGTGTCGCGCAGGGAGACCATGGCATTCGACCGGCCCAGCAGGCGGCCGGCTTCGTCGGGCTGTGCCAGGCGCCTGGTGTTGAGCTCCAGGGCCTGGCGCACCAGGCCACGCAGCACGTTGATGTCGACCGGCTTGCTGACGAAGTCGAACGCGCCGGCCTTGAGCGCTTCCACCGCGGCCTCGACATTGCCGAACGCGGTGATGACCGCCACCGGCGTGGTCGGGAAGCGCGTGGAGATCTCGCTGACCAGTTCCAGTCCGGAGCCGTCCGGCAGGCGCATGTCGGTCAGGCAAAGGTCGTAGGAAACCGTGCCCAGCATCTCGCGGGCCGCGCCGAGGGTGGCGGCGGTGTCGGTGCGCAGGCCCATCCGGCCGAGCGTAAGCACAAGCAGTTCGCGAATATCGTGCTCGTCGTCAACGATCAGGGCGCTGCGGGTTTCGCTCATGGTCTGCTGACTGATACGGCGGGGGTGACCAATTTTGGCACTTTTCGCCCACCTTGGTGCGCTGCGCGTGGCTCAGGCCGGCAGCAGGGCGTTCTTGCCGGCCATGGTGATGCGGAAACAGGCACCGCCGCCGGGCACCGACACGTAGTCCAGGCTGGCCTCGTTGGCGCGGCAGAGTTCGCGGGCGATGTACAGGCCCAGGCCGGTGCCGTGCTCGGAGGTGGTGAAGAACGGCCGGAACAGCTGCGGGGTCACCGCGTCGGGAATGCCCGGGCCGCGGTCGCTGACCTCGATCACCGGGCGGCCCTCGTGCGTGTCGACATGCAGGGTGATGCGCGCCGGTTGCCCGGGCAGGTGGCCGTGGTGGATGGCGTTGTGCACCAGCGCGGTCAGCATCTGCTGCAGGTGGCGCGGGTCGATCATGGCCGGCAGCGGGCGGGCGATGCCGCCGGCCTTCAGGCTGCCGTTCTCTTCGGGCATGGTCTGCCGGTAGTCCTCGACGAACTGGTGCACGAACGCCACCAGGTCGGTGTGCTCCGGGTGCGCGCGCTCCCGGCGCGCGAGGCCGAGCACGCTTTCCACGATGCCGTTGGTGCGCATGCACTGCTGGTGCACGATCTGCAGCAGGCGGCGGTCGGAGTCGTTGAGGTCGGTGGATTCCTCGAGCAGCTGGGTGGCGTAGCTGATCGCCGCCAGCGGGTTGCGGATCTCGTGGGCGAGGCTCG
>DATINB010000089.1:0-10208 GCA_035474775.1 Luteimonas sp. | reverse complement strand
GCCGTGCCGCGCTCACGCGCCTTGGACAGCACGATCTGGGCCCGGGTCTCGAAGTCCGGTGGCTCGATTGCCACGCTCAGTCCCCAGGCCAGGCGCGACTTCAGCCGCGGCTCCAGCCCCTCCACCTCGCGCGGGTAGCGGTCGCAGGTCAGGATGATCTGCTGGCGGCCATCGAACAGCGCGTTGAAGGTGTGGAAGAACTCCTCCTGCGTGCGGTCCTTGCCGGCGAAGAACTGGATGTCGTCGATCAGCAGCGCGTCGACCTGCTGGAACTGGCGCTTGAAGCCGTCCATCGACTTGTCCTGCAGCGCCTTCATCATGGCGCTGAAGAACTGTTCGGATCGGACGTACATCACGCGCATGCCGGGGTTGTTGGCGCGCATGGCGTTGCCGGCCGCGAACATCAGGTGGGTCTTGCCGAGCCCGGTGCCCCCGTAGAGCAGCAGGGGGTTGTGCCCGCGGTCGCCCGGCTTCTGCGCGGCATGCCAGGCCGCCGCGCGACCCAGCTGGTTGCTGCGGCCCTCGACGAAGTTGTCGAACGAATAATGCGCATCCAGGTTGCCCTGGAACTCCACGCCAGCGGTCGGGAAGCGCGGGGCCGGTGCGAACGGCTCGGCCAGAGCCACCCTGGGCATGGACCCGATCTCGAGCGCCACCTCCGGGCTGCCGGCGAAGTGACCCAGCAACTCGCGGATCCGCTCCAGGTACCGCAGCCGCACCTCGTCGCGGACGAAGGCATTGGGTGCGTACAGCACGGTGGTGTCGTCGCGCCGCGTGGCCTGCAGCGGTCGCAGCCATGCATGCACGTCCTCGGCCGGGTACTCGGCTTCGAGACGTTCGAGGCAACGCGGCCAGACATCCATAGACGTTCGCAGGTGCAGACAGGGACGCCGCCCCGGCCATGCAATGCATGCGTTGCGACGTCGGGGCGGGGATGCGGCAGACTACCATCGACCGTCCAGCGCCATGGCGCCAGGCAGGCGGAAGCGCTCGCGCTGGTTGACCTCCGGTCCGCGGGGCCCCTAGAATCTCCGGTTCACTTCGCTGCATCCGCCTCTGAGCATCCGCCATGGCCACCAAGCGCACCTATCAACCCAGCAACCTCAAGCGCAAGCGCGACCACGGCTTCCGTGCCCGCATGGCGACGGCCGATGGCCGCAAGATCCTCGCCCGGCGTCGTGCGAAGGGTCGCAAGCGCCTCACTGCCTGAGTCGGGCATGACGGTCGCCACGGCGGCCGACCGGCTTCCATCCCGCGTGCGCTTCACGCAGCCCAAGGCGGCGCGGGTCCGCGCCGGCTGGGAATTCGAACAGACCTTCAAGCAGGGCCGCCGCACGGCGACGCCGCTGCTCGCCCTGCATTGGCACGACGACGACGTGAGCCCACGGCTCGGTCTCGCCGTGTCGCGCAAGGTCGACCGGCGTGCGGTGGGCCGCAACCGCATCAAGCGTGCCCTGCGCGAACAGTTCCGCCACCTGCGCCCGCAGCTGCCGAAGGGTCGCTACGTGGTCGTGGCGCGGCCGGCTGCCGCCGCGTGCAGCGGCAGCGTGTTGCGCGACACCCTGACCAGCGTGCTGCTGCGCGCCGGCGCGTTGCCCGCACCCGCCGCCGCCGTCACAATGCCCGGCGCTTTCCCCCCTCCCCGAACATCGCCGAATCCGCTCGGCGCGTGAGCATGCCTGCCCGATGAACCAGACCCGCACCTTCCTGATCTTCGCCTGGCTGATGGTGGCGACCCTGTTGTGGATGGAGTGGAGCAAGGAGCGCAGCGCACCCCCCGCGGTCACCACGGCGCTGCCGGTGGCCGCCACGACGCCGGACGCCGCGGTGCCGGCGCCCGGCGCGGGCACGGCCGGCGCGGCCATCCCCCGAGCCCCCGCATTGCCATCGGTGCCCGGAGCGGCCGGCATGACCGCGTCGCCGGAGCCTGCCGCGTCCAGCACCGTGACCCTGACCACCGACGTGCTGCGGGTGCGCCTGGATGGCGGCAGCGTCACCGATGCCGAACTGCTGCGCTTCCCGCAGACCCGCGACGCGGGAAGCGCGCCGGTCAAGCTGTTCGACAGCGATCCCGCGCACTACTACGCCGCGCAGAGCGGATGGGTCAGCCAGGCGCACGCCGCGCCCACGCACGAGCGCGGCTTCGTCGCCGAGGGTGGGCGGCTGGCGTATGCGCTGCCGTCCGGCGGGTCGACCCTGGTGGTGCCGTTCGTGTGGCGCGGGCCGGACGGCGTGAGCATCCGGCGCACCTTCACCCTGACCCGCGGCAGCTACGCCATCGACGTGCAGGACACGGTGGTCAATGCCGGCGCGCAACCCTGGCAGGGTTTCGTCTACCGGCAGCTGATCCGCGTGCCGCCGCAGGTCAAGCGCGGCATGACCAACCCCGAGTCCTTCAGTTTCAGCGGCGCGACGTGGTTCGGCAATGGCGACTACGACCGCCGGGCCTACGCCGACTTCGTCGACGACGGTCCGCTCGACCTCGAGACCCGTGGTGCGTGGATCGCGTTCCTGCAACACCATTTCTTCGCCGCGTGGATTCCCGCGGCGGCCGACACGGTGACGGTGTCCCTGAACGCGCAGACCGGCAACGGGCCGGCCCGCAACATCATCCGGGAGCTCGGTCCCAACCTCGCCGTCGCACCCGGCAGCCAGGCGTCGACGAGCGCGCGCCTGTGGGTGGGCCCGAAGCTGGTCGACCAGATCAAGGCCCAGGGCGTGCCGCACCTGGACCGTGCGGTCGACTACAGCCGCTTCGCGATCTTCGCCTTGCTCGGCAGCGGCCTGTTCTGGATCCTCGAGCTGATGCACGGCCTGTTCCAGAACTGGGGCTGGGCGATCGTCGGCCTGGTGGTGCTCGTCAAGCTGGTGCTGTTCCCGCTGTCGTCGGCGCAGTACAAGTCGATGGCCAAGATGCGCCGCTTCCAGCCGCGCATCGCCCAGCTCAAGGAGCGTTACGGCGACGACCGCCAGAAGTTCCAGGTCGCGATGATGGAGCTGTACAAGAAGGAGAAGATCAACCCGGTCGCGGGCTGCCTGCCGATCGTGCTGCAGATGCCGATCTTCCTGGCGCTGTACTGGGTGCTGCTGGAGTCGGTGGAGCTGCGCCACGCGCCGTGGATGCTGTGGATCCAGGACCTCACCGCGCGCGACCCGTACTTCATCCTGCCGGTGATCAACATCGCGGTGATGTACGCCACGCAGAAACTGTCGCCGATGACCGGCATGGACCCGATGCAGCAGAAGATGATGCAGTTCATGCCGGTGGTGTTCGGCGCGATCATGATCTTCTTCCCGGCCGGCCTGGTGCTGTACTGGGTCACCAACGGCAGCCTCGGCCTGCTGCAGCAGTGGCTGCTGATCCGCAAGTACGCCGAAGCACCGGCCACCCCGTGATCCGCGGCGGCGCCGTCACGGCCGCCGCTGCCCGGTGACGACCGTCGTGGACGCATCGGCCGACACCATCGTGGCCATCGCCACCGGTGCCGCGAGCGCGGGGATCGGCATCGTGCGACTGTCGGGACCGGCGTCGCACGCGATCGCGCGGACGGTGGCCGGCATCGCCACGCCTTCGCGCCTCCCGTTGCGCCACGCCCGCCACGTGCGCCTCCACGACGCCGACGGGTCGGTGCTCGACGACGGCCTCGTACTGCTGTTCGCCGCACCCGCAAGCCCGACCGGCGAAGACGTCGCCGAACTCCAGGCCCACGGCAGCGTGCCGGTGCTGCAGGCGCTCGTGTCGCGTTGCTGTGGCCTGGGCGCGCGCCGCGCACGCGCCGGGGAATTCAGCGAGCGCGCCTTCGTCAACGGCCGCCTGGACCTGGCGCAGGCCGAGGCGGTCGCGGACCTGATCGCGGCCGGCAGCCTGCGCGGCGCGCGTGCCGCCCGGCGCGCCCTCGACGGCGCCTTTTCGGTCCGGGTCGACGCCATCGCGGCCGGGCTGCTGGCACTGCGCGTGCAGGTGGAGGCCTCGATCGATTTCGTCGACGAGCCCATCGATCCGCTGCAGGACGGCGCCCTGGCTGCGCGTCTGGCGGAACTGGCCACGGCCGTCGACGGCCTGCTGGCCCGTGCCGGCGAAGGATGCCGGCTGCGCGATGGCCTGCATGCGGTGATCGTCGGCCCGCCCAATGCCGGCAAGAGTTCGCTGCTCAACCTGCTGGCCGGGAGCGAGCGCGCCATCGTGTCGGACACCGCGGGCACCACCCGCGACCTGCTGCGCGAAACCGTGCGTGTCGACGGCGTCGACCTGGACCTCGTCGATACCGCCGGGTTGCACGCCGGTGGTGGCGGCATCGAGCGCGAGGGCATGCGGCGTGCGCGCGACGAACTGGCACGGGCCGACCTGGCCATCGTGGTCGTGGACGCGCGCGACCCCGACGCGGGCCAGGCCGCGGTCGCCGAGGCGGTTGCAGGGGTGCCGCGACAGCTGTGGCTGCACAACAAGATCGACCTGGTGCGGCCCCAGCCGCCGCTGCGCGGCGCCGCATCGGCCGCGGACGGTGGGCCGACCGACCCGCTCCACGTGTCGATGCACACCGGCCAGGGCCTGGACGCGGTCCGCGCGCGCCTGCATGCGCTGGCCGCCGGCGACGGTGGCGAGGGCGGGTTCACCGCGCGGGCCCGCCACGTGGAGGCGCTGTGCCGGGTGGCTGCCGACCTGGCCGATGCCGGAGGGCGCCTGCGCTCCGCGCAGCCGGAGCTCGCCGCCGAGGCACTGCGGGTCGCGCACGACGCGCTTGGCGAGATCACCGGCCGCGTTGCGCCGGACGCGCTCCTGGGGCACATTTTCGCCACGTTCTGCATCGGCAAGTAGCACCCGCCGCCTCGCTGCCGAGCGCGCGCAGTTGACAAACGCCACGCACTGTCGCGTGCTAGGCGGCGTGCGGACCCGCACACCGACTTGGGGAGTCGTTCGATGTCCGCTTCGAGACCAGCATTCCGTTACCCGCACGCCGTCCGCTTGGCGCTGGCACTGGCCGTGCTGTCCGCGCTCGCAGCGTGCGGAAAGGACGATGCCGCCGGTGCGCCGCAGGCGGCCGCGCCGGTGGCGCCCGCCAGTGCGCCCCCCGCAGCCGCGGTCTCGGCCGAAGTGGCGGCACTGGGCGTGGACGAACTGCGTGGCAAGGCGCGCAGCGCCTATGCCGAAAGCCGGCTGTATGCCCCGGCCGGTGACAACGCGATGGAGTACTACCTCGCGCTGCGCGACAAGCAGCCAGCGGACGCGGCGGTGTCCAGTGCATTGACCGACCTGATGCCCATGGTGGTGATCGCCACCGAGCAGAGCCGTGACCGCGACGACTTCACCGAGGCGCAGCGCCTGCTCGCGTTGATCCGCAAGGCCGACCCGCAGCATCCGTCGCTGGCGCGCCTGCAGGGTTCGATCGTGGCCTCGGAAACCGCCCTGGCGAAGCGCGCGGAGGACGAGAAGCTCACCGCCGCCCAGGAAATCGAACGCAAGGCCGAACTCGAAAAGGAGCGCCTCGCCCAGCAACAGCAGCAACAGCAGCAGGCCGCGGCGCAGCTGGCCACCCAGGTCGAACAGGCCGCCGCCGCCGAACGCGAGGCCGCCGCGGCCCGCGCGGCCGCCGCACAACGGGAAGCCGATGAGCGCGCCGCCGCCCAGCGCGCCGCGCAGGCCGCGCCGCCCGCCGCAGCGCCCCCGGCCGCTGCATCGGCGGCGGCGTCCGCGCCTGAACCGGTCGCGGACAACACCTTGCGCGCACTGAGCACGCCGCCGCCGCGCTATCCGCCGGAGGCCCTGCGCAGTGGCCAGTCGGGCGAGGTGCAGGTCGAATTCACCGTCAATCCCGACGGCTCGGTGGCCAATGCGCGCGTGGTGCGCGCCAACCCGCCCCGGGTGTTCGACCGCGAGGCGGTCGCCGCGATCCGGCGCTGGCGTTTCGAGCCGGTGGGCTCGCCGGTCACCACGCGCCGCACCATCGGCTTCAATCCCGGCGGCTGATCGTGGCCGCCCGGGCCCGTCGCGCCCGGGTCAGGCCGAAATGGCCAGTTTTTCGCGGTGGTAGAGGCGTGCCGCTGCCAGCCACAGCACCACGCCGAGCCCGAAGCCGGCGACCAGGTAGACCGCCCATTCCTGCGGCGAGATCCACTCGTTGCGCACCAGCTTGAGCAGCATCTGGTTCTGCGCCAGGAACGGCACCACGAACTGCCAGAGCGCGTTCTTGACCGGGTTCACCAGCAGGACCACGGTGGGCAGGATGGGCAACAGCATCAGCACGCTCATGTAGCTCTGCGCTTCCTTGACCGATTTGACGCTCGCTGCGATGAGGGTCAGCAGGGTGGTCCCGATCAGCACCATGGGCAGCAGCACCAGCAACAGCTGCAGCATCACCAGCCCCGACACGTCGACCAGCTGCATCGGTCGCGGCGCCAGCGTGAAGCTGAGCTTGAACGCGAGCACGATCAACGCGAGGCTCAGCATTCCGAACAGGCAGGCCGCGAGGATCTTCCCGCTCATGATGGCGGTGCGCCGCGCCGGCGTGGCCAGCAGGGGCTCCAGCGACTGTCGTTCGCGCTCGCCCGCGGTCACGTCGATGACCAGGTAGGCGCCGCCGAGGAAGGCGCTGAGGATCAGCAGGTAGGGTAGGAAGGCCAGCAGCATGCCGCGGCGCGCCTCCGGGGTGGCCACGTCGCGCTGGGCGATCTGGATCGCGGTGACCACCTGCGGACTGGTGCCGCGGCTGATGCCCCGCAGCAGGCCGACCTGCTGGCTGTACTGCGCCAGCGCCAGCCGCACGCGATCGACCGGGATGCGCGAATCCTGGCGCGAACTGTCGTAGATCAGCTCGACCCCCGCGCTGCGGCTGGCGCGCCAGTCCTCGGCGAAGTCCGGGGCGATGTTGAGGACCACGTCGTAGTCCTGCTCGCGGATGCGGCGGTCGGGGTCGCGCAGCGGCGGCAATGTCGCGATGTTCTGGCTGGCCAGGTAGCGCACCAGGTTGGGCGCGTGCTCGGCGCCGAGCACCGGCAGTTCGAGGGTCGATTCCAGCTGGGTGCGCGCGCGCTTCTCGGCCATCCCGCCGATGCCGAGGATCAGCACCGGGAACAGGATCGGGCCCATCAGCAGCCCGAGCATCACCGTCCGGCGGTCGCGGAACAGGTCCAGCAGTTCCTTGCGCGCCACCACCGCCACGCCACTGTCCAGCAATCCACGCAGCAGGCTCATGCCGACAGTCCTTCTTCGGTGCCGATCAGCTTCACGAAGGCATCCTCGAGGTTGTCCTCGCCGCTTTCGGCACGCAGCTCGTCCGGCGTGCCGTGCGCGCGGACCTCGCCCGCGGCGATCACCACGATGCGGTCACACAGCGCGGCGACCTCCTGCATGATGTGGCTCGAGAAGATCACGCAACGGCCCTCCGCGCGCAGCTCCAGCAGGAAGGCGCGCAAGGCGCGCGTGGTCATCACGTCGAGGCCGTTGGTGGGTTCGTCGAGGATGACGTTGCGCGGCTCGTGCACCAGGGCACGCGCGATCGCGGTCTTGGTGCGCTGGCCCTGCGAGAACCCTTCGGTGCGGCGGTCCAGGAAATCCTCCATGCCGAGGGTCGCCGCCATCGCCGCCGTGCGCGTGGCGATGGTCGCGGCATCCAGCCCGTGCAGCTGGCCGAAGTAGCGGATGTTCTCGCGTGCGGTGAGCCGCTTGTAGACCCCGCGTGCGTCGGGCAGCACGCCGAGCCGCTGGCGCACCGCGGCGGCGTCGGTGCGCGAGTCGAAGCCATCGACGCGGACGTGGCCGCGGTCGGGTGCCATCAGCGTGTACAGCATGCGCAGCGTGGTGGTCTTGCCGGCGCCGTTCGGGCCGAGCAGCCCGGTGATCTGGCCGTCGTGCGCGGTGAAGCCGACCCCGCGCACCGCGTGCACGTCTCCCGACTTGGCCTTGAACGATTTGTGCAGGTCGTGGACCTCGATCATGTCAGGGCTCCCACCCGTAGTAGCCGGCGAACGGTGCCATCGGCGTCAGTCGCTTGAGGCAATCGGCATCCAGCGCGCGCGCGTCGGCGCGCTCGACGAACTGCGCGAACAGCTTCGGCATGCAGCCGGCGCCGAGCACGCTGTGACCCTGGCCAGGCAGCATGAGGTGGCGCCCGTTCGGCAGCGACGCCACCACCTGGTCGCCATAGCGCGGCGGGGTGACCGGGTCGAACTCGCCGCTGATCGCGAGCACCGGCAGCGGACCGGACAGGGGCTCGCGGAACCCGGCGGAGCGCACGCCCTTCGGCCACACCGCGCATTGTTCCTTGGCATAGCCGACCAGTTCGTTGCCGAGCACGGTGCGGGCATCGGCGGCGTCGACGCGCATGTCGACGGCGTCCTCGGTGCACATCACCGACAGCTGCATGCCGTGCATGATGCTGTCGGACACGTTGCCGGTCAGCATGCGCGACTGCGCGAGCAGGCTTTCGTAGCGTCCCTGCGCGGCTTCGTTGAGCAGCAGCGGGAGCGTGGCCGCCACCTGCGGCTGGTAGGAGTACATGCGCAGCAGGCCGACGAGGTCGCCGTAGGCCGGCGATGCGTCCCGCCACTGGCCGCCGGTGGGGTCGCGGAAGCGTACCGGTGCGATGCCACCGGCCTGCAGCGTGGCGCGCACCGCATCCAGGTGCCGGGCGGGATCGCCGAGCGCCCCGAGGCAGGCCTTGTCGGCACGGCAGCGTGCGAACTGCGCGGTGAGCGCGGCCTCCAGGTTGCGGGCATGGTCCTGCCCCAGCACCAGCGTGTTCGGCACCACCGAGTCGAGCAGCACGGTGCGCGTGCGCTCCGGGTAGGCGCGGGCGAACTGCTGCGCGACCCGCGTGCCGTAGGAGACACCCACCAGGTTGAACTGCGGGGCCCGCAGCGCGGCACGCAGCGTCTCCAGGTCGCGGACGTGATCGGCGGTGCCGTAGAAGCGCAGGTCGCTGGTCTTGGCCAGCGTGTCGCGACAGCGCTCGGCGAAGGCGCGCGCGGCGTCGGCGGTCGGCGCATCGTCGGTGAACGCGCTGTTGCCTTCGGCATCGGCGCACTTCAGTGGGTGCGACCCTCCGGTGCCGCGCGCGTCCAGCAGGATCACGTCGCGGTTGCGCAACGCGTCCGAGAAGGCATTGTCCACCATCGGATACGACTCGAGCGCCGACTGGCCCGGGCCTCCGGCGATCATCACGATGGGATCGGGTTCCGCCATGCCGCGCGCCGGCACCCAGGCCACGGCGAGATCGATCGCGCGCCCGCCCGGGTCGGCGTGGTTCTCCGGCACGCGCAGGGTCGTGCACTGCGCTTCGACCGACGACACGCCGGTCGCGCTCAGGGAGCACGGCGTGAACGCGAGCGCGCCGTAGCGGACCTGCCCGTCGCGCTCGGCACCGGCGGATGGGGCCGACGGATCCGAGCAGCCGGCCACGCCGAGCAGCGCGGCGGCCAGCAATAAGGTGGAAAGGTGCATGCGGGCTTGAATCCTTGCGGTCGGTCGCGTGCCGGGGACGGCACGGGCGGTGTCGGTGGAGCCGTGGGCGGGCATTGTCACGCCGCCGGGAAGAACATGTCCTCGATGCGGCATTCGAACAGCCCGGCCAACGCGAACGCCAGCGGCAGGCTGGGATCGTACTTGCCCGTCTCGATCGCATTGATGGTCTGGCGCGACACGCCCAGCAGTTCCGCCAGGCGTGCCTGCGACCAGCCGCGGGTGTCGCGCAGCTCGCGCAGGCAGGAATTCACCGGTAGCGACGCACCGCGAGGCACCGGCACCCACCGTACAGCGCGATGTAGCCCGGCATGATCAGGAACAGGGCGAGCCGCCCGTCCACGTGGACGACCCCGGCCGCGGCCAGCAGGCCGAGCGCGAAGGTGATCGTGGTCAGCAGCAGTGCCGCCATCGACAACGCCTCGAGGGCGACCCGCTGTTCCAGCTCGTCGCTGTCGCGGACGAAGCGCACCATGGCACTCGCGGCAAAGGCGACGGGCAGCATGGGCGCCAACGCCAGCAGGACCCTGAGCGGCACCTGCTCGACGTGGCGGAGCGCATAGGTGACGGCGAACAACACGGCCACGTAGGCCAGCATCGCCGGCCGGAACCGGGCCTGGTACGCGCGTCTGGCGGGGCGCATCCGATTTCCTTGTCAAGTCTGCTTGACACCAAGCATGCCGCTCGGCACGACCTGATGTCAAGCGTCCTTTACAACGCCGCGCGATCCACCGACAGCGCCGGCTCGCCATCG
>DATINB010000088.1:0-10005 GCA_035474775.1 Luteimonas sp. | reverse complement strand
GATCGGCTAGTCGCGACGTGGCCGGTCCGGCCGCGTGGGGCGATGCATTCGTCGCGCTTGCACCCTGGGCGGCCGTGGCCTGGTCGCTGGCGTTCTTCGCGGCGCTCTACTGGAGTGTCTGCGGCGGCAACTGGCTGCTGGTGCGCCATGCACTGCCGGCTGCCGGCGTGGGCCGTGCCATCGATCCGCGTCCGCTGCGGGGCGGGCAGCTGTCGCGGGAGATCGGCCGTTCGATGGTCTCGGTGCTGATCTTCGGGGTCGGCGCGATCCTGCCATGGTGGCTGCTGCGACACGGATGGGCGACGCTGGCGCCCGCAGCGGGCGCGCCGCGCATCGCCGCGGAAATCGTCGCATTGCTGGTCTGGAACGACATCCACTTCTACGCCAACCATCGCCTGCTGCACACGCGCCTGTTGCGCCGGTTTCATGTCGCCCACCACCGCTCGGTGGTGCCGACGCCGTTCTCGACCTACAGCTTCCATCCCCTGGAGGCGGTGCTGCTGGGCAACGTGATCGTCCTGCCGATGCTGGTGCACGACTTCAGCTTCGCCGCCCTCCTGGCCCTGCCGATCGCGAGCCTCGTACTGAACACGCTGGGCCATTCCAACTACGACTACGCGCCTTCGGTCGGGGACGCACACTGGCTGGCGGCCGGCCGCCGGCACGGCCTGCATCACGCCCATGGGCACGGCAACTACGGCTTCCTGTTCGGCTTCATGGACCGCTGGCTGGGGACGCGCATCGCCCCGCGCGTGCCGTGACCGGACAGCAGGACGTCCCCGCATCCCGGCGTTCCCGCCGTACTTGCGCCCGGGCCTCAGTCCTCCAGTCGACGCCGGAGGTTGAGCGCATCGAACGGCGCATGCACCTTGGCGTCGTTGTCGAAGTAGCAGTACACGTCGCGTGCGCGCCTGGCCTTGGGCGCCAGCGCGGCGATCTTCGCCGCATCGGCCGGCTCGCCACCCGCTGCCCAGGCGCAGATGCGCGTCGCCCACCGATCCAGGGCCGGATCCCCGTAACCGCTGACGTAGAGTTCCTGGTCGCCGTGCAGCCGCAGATAGACGAAGTCGGCGGTGACATCCTCCGCATACGGAAACAGACCGGCCGTGTCGGCGATCACCAGGCCGATGCCCTGCCGGCGCAACAGTCGGATGAAGGCAGGCTGGGCGAAGCTCGGGTCGCGCACCTCCACGGCGTGTCGGATCGGCACGCTCGCCTGGGTCGGCAACGCGCACCGTCCGCGCATCAGGGTGCGGTCGCGACGGCGCGCCAGCGCCAGCGCGGCGTCGGTATCGCGCGGGAGGCTGGCCAGGAACGCCTCGAACCGATCCGCCTCGAAGCGGAAGCGCGGCGGGAACTGCCACAGCAGGGGGCCGAGCTTGGGGCCCAGCAGCAGGACCCCGGAGGCGAAGAAGTTGGCCAGCGCCGTGTCGATGCCGCGCAGGCGCAGCATGTGGGTGATGAAGCGCGGGCCCTTGACGGCGAATACGAACCCGTCCGGCGTCTGCGACCGCCACAGCGCCCAGCTGGCAGGCGACTGCAGCGAATAGAACGACCCGTTGATCTCGATGCTCTGGAATTCCGTCGACGCGTACTCGAGCTCGCGGCGCTGGGCGAGCCCTGCCGGGTAGAACACGCCGCGCCATGGCGCGTATCACCAGCCGGAGATGCCGATGCGGATCGTCATCCGCAAATCGTGGCCGGCCCGGCGCGCTCGGCGGGTGAACGCCAGCGGGTGGGGTCGGCGGGCCGCTAGAATGCAGGCATGCCGATTGAAGCGTCCTTCCTGTCCAGCCAGCTGCTCATTGCACTGCCGGCGCTCGACGATCCGAATTTCTCGCGTTCGGTGGCGTTGATCTGCCAGCACGATGCCGACGGCGCCATGGGCGTGCTGGTCAACCGCACTTCCGAGTACACGCTGGGCGACGTGTTCGAGCAGATGGGAATCGAGGCCCATGACGCGGCCCTGCGCCAGCAACCGGTGCTGGCGGGTGGCCCGGTCCACCCGGAGCGCGGCTTCGTGCTGCACGACGGGGGCCGCGGCTGGGATTCCAGCCTGGAGATTTCGGATGGCCTGTACGTCACCACGTCGCGCGACGTGCTGGAGGCCATGGCGCGCGGCGAGGGCCCCGGCCGCGTGGCCGTGGCGTTGGGCTGTGCCGGATGGGGTGCGGGGCAGCTGGAGTACGAGCTGACCGAGAACAGCTGGTTCACGGTGCCTTCGGATCCGGAACTGCTGTTCGAGACGCCGCTGGACGCGCGCTGGCAGGCGGCCGCCGGGCGGATCGGCGTCGACATGAGCCGCGTCGCCGATTACGGCGGTCATGCCTGAATCCGCCTCGCCCGGTCCCGCGCCGTCCGCGGATGCGCCGATCCGGGCGGACGGCACGGTGTTCGGCTTCGACGTCGGCGCACGGCGGATCGGGGTGGCGATCGGCAGTCGCTTCGGCAGCGGTGCGCGCGCGCTGGCCGTCATCGACGTGCGCGACGGCGCCGTGGATTGGGCGGCGATCGACCGCCTGCAGCGCGAGTGGCGGCCGGACGGCAGCGTGGTCGGCGATCCGATGACCCTGGACGGCGGTGACCAGCCGATCCGTGTGTTCGCCCACGCCTTCGCCCGCGAACTCGTCGCGCGTTACGGCAGGCCGGTGGTGCTGGTCGATGAACGCAGCAGCTCGCGCGAAGCGGCGCAGCGGTTCGCCGGTGACCGTGCCGCCGGGCGCAGCCGGCGTCGGGATGCGGTGGCGCTGGATGCGCTGGCGGCGGCCGTGATCGTCGACCGCTGGCTGGCTGCCCCCCACGAGGCGACCGCGCCGTGAGCGGGCGGCAGGTCGATGCGAGCGGTCGCCTGCGCCACCTGCTCACCCTGGACGGGCTGGCACGCGACACGCTGGTCGCGTTGCTGGACCGCGCGCAGGCCTACGTGGATGGCGATGCCGGCAGCCGGCCGTTGGCCGGGGTGGCGGTCTGCACCCTGTTCTTCGAACCCTCGACGCGCACCCGCTTGAGCTTCCAGCGCGCCGCGCAGCGGCTGGGGGCGGACGTGCTGGCCTTCGATGCATCCACGTCTTCGACGACCAAGGGCGAGACCGCGCTGGATTCGTTCCGCAACATCGAGGCCATGGGTGTGCGCGGCTTCGTCGTGCGCCACGGCAGCGACGGCGCCGTCGCCGGGCTGGCGGAGGCGGCGGCGCCCGGTACCGTGCTGGTCAACGCCGGTGACGGCCGCCAGGCGCACCCGACCCAGGGCCTGCTGGACATGCTGACCCTGCGCCAGGCCAAGGGCGCCGATTTCCGTCGCCTGAAGGTCGCCATCGTCGGCGACGTACGCCATTCGCGGGTGGCGCGTTCCGACCTGCACGCGTTGCGCCTGCTCGGCGGCGAAGGCATCGACATCCGCGTCTGCGGTCCGCAGGCGCTGTTGCCCGACGCTGCCACGCTGGCCGGTTGCACGGTGACCCAGGACCTGGACTCGGCGCTGGACGGGGTCGATGCGGTGATGATGCTGAGGCTGCAGCGCGAGCGGATGGCGGAAGGCCTGGTGGCGTCGCTGGAGGACTACCACGCGGACTACGGCCTCACCGCGTCGCGCCTGCGCCGGGCGGCTGCGGATGCGGTGGTGCTGCACCCGGGGCCGATGAACCGTGGCGTCGAGATCGACGATGCGGTCGCCGACGGGCCGCAGTCGCGGGTGCTGCGCCAGGTGGCCAACGGAGTGGCGGTGCGGATGGCGGTGCTGGAGACGCTGCTGCGCTGACGCTGGCTGTGGTGGGCGAACGCGCGGGCTCCCCGTGCCGGCGTCAGTCGTCGCCCAGCCGATGGGCCAGCAGCCAGTCCCACATCGGGGCGTGCGCATAGGCCGCATCCCAACTGGCGTGCCCGACGCCCGCGAACTCGCTGTAATGGCTGTCACCCGCGCCGGCGGCGGCGAGCGCGGCGGCCATGCGCCGCGACTGTTCGGGCGGAACCACGTCATCGCGGCCACCGTGGAAGATCCACGTCGGCACCGTCCGCAGGCGGCGCGCGGTCTCCGCGAACGGGTCGCTGGCGGTGTCTGCTGCCGCCACGCGCAGTTGCGGCCGTCCGGGCGGCGCGGTGATGCCGCCGCAGACCGGCACCAGGGCGGCGAAGCGACCCGGGTGGCGGAGCGCCAGTTCCCAGGTGCCGTAGCCGCCCATCGAGATCCCGGTGAGGTAGGTGCGGGCGGCATCGCCGCCGAACTCCGCGGTCGCGGCGTCCAGCGCGGCCATCGCCACGGCCGCGTTCTGCGCCCATTCCTGGTCGGCCGGGACCTGCGGGAAGACCACGAGCGCGGGAAAGGTCGCCGCATGGGCGCGGAGGTAGGGCCCAAGGCCGACGCTCGCCGGTGCCGCGCCGTCCGCCCCGCGCTCGCCCGATCCATGCAGGAACAGCACCACGGGACGCGCGCGGTCGCTGCCCGGGGCAGCGTCCGCCGGGCCTGCTGGGACGAACACCCGGTAGCGATGGGCGGCACCGTCGACCGAGACCGTGCGGTCGACGAAGGTGCCGAGCGCCGGGCGCGGCAGCGTGGTGCAGGCCGCCAGCAGCGCCAGCAGCACGCCGAGCAGGGCAGGGCGGAGGGGATCGATCCGGAAGGTCGTGCGCATGGCTGGAGGATAGCCGCCCATGCCGATCTAGCGCAGCAGGATGACGGTGGCCAGGCCGAGGAAGCTGAAGAATCCGACCACGTCGGTCACCGCGGTGACCACCACGCCCCCGGCCACCGCCGGGTCGATGTCGGCCCGCTTCATCGCCAGCGGCACCAGCACGCCGGCGAGGGCCGCCGCGCAGAAATTGATCACCAGCGCGCTGGCGATCACCAGCGACAGCAGCCAGTCGTGGAACCAGATGAAGGCCACCAGCCCGACGAAGCCGCCGATCAGCACGCCGTTGATCAGGCCCACGCGCAGCTCCTTCCACAGCAGCACGCCGGCATTGCTGGCGCCCACCTGGCCCAGCGCCAGGCCGCGCACCATCAGGGTGAGCACCTGCATCGCCGCGTTGCCACCGATGCCGGCCACGATCGGCATCAGCACCGCCAGCGCCACGATCTGCTCGATGGTGACCTCGAAGCGTCCGATCACCCACGCCGCCAGGAACGCGGTGGCCAGGTTCACGCCCAGCCACACCACGCGCCCGCGCACCGCGCGCTTGATCGGCGAGAACAGGTCCTCGTCCTCGTCCAGGCCGGCGGCGCCGAGCGCCTGGTGCTCGGCCTGCTCGCGGATGATGTCGACCACGTCGTCGATGGTGATGCGGCCGAGCAGCACGTTGCCGTCGTCCACCACCGGCGCCGAGACCCAGTCATGGTCGGAGAACTGGCGCGCCACCTGCTCGGCGGAATCCTCGACGTGGATCGCGGTCAGCTCGTCGTCGATCAGCCGGTTGATCGGGCTCATCGGCTCGCAGGTCACCAGCGACTGCAAGGCCACCCAGCCCATCAGCTGGTGGCGGCGGTTGACCACGTACAGGTGGTCGGTGTGCTCGGGCAGTTCGCCGCGCAGGCGCAGGTAGCGCAGCACCACGTCCACCGTGGTGTCGGCGCGCACGGTGACCACGTCGGGGTTCATCAGGCGCCCGGCGGTGTCCTCCGGGTACGACAGCACCTGCTCGAGCCGCTCGCGGTTCTCGCGGTCCATCGACTTCAGGACCTCGGCGATCACCGTGTCCGGCAGGTCCTCGACCAGGTCGGCGAGGTCGTCGATGTCGAGGTCCTCGACCGCGGCCACGATCTCGTCGGTGTCCATGTCGGCGAGCAGGCTTTCGCGCACCTCGTCGCCGACGTGCACCAGCACCTCGCCGTCGTCCTCCGGATCCACCAGGCCCCAGACCACCATGCGGCGGTCGGGCGGCAGCGATTCCAGCAGGTTGCCGATCTCCGCCGGCGCCAGCGTGTTGACCAGCCGCCGCACCGGGCCGAGGCGGCCGCTGTCGAGCGCATCCGACAGCAGGCGCAACTGGCGCGCGGTCTTGTCGTGGCGGATGGCGTCGGCCATGGCGGGCGTCCTGCAGCGTTGCGGTGTGCGTCGCGACGGCAGGCGCGACCGGGTCAGGCGTTCATCGCCGCATTATCGCCCGCCGGGCCCATGCGTGCGCGCTGCCCACCAGCGCGCAGTCGCGTCGGTGTGTTCGTCGTGCAGCCGCCGGGCGCGGCGCACGTGCGCGGGCGTCGCGCTCAGCCGTTCGCCGTGTTGCGCTTGAGCCATGCGGCCACGCCGGCGCGATCGCGTGCGCGCAGCAGCGCGGGCGCACGTCGACGCAGCACGCCGAGGTCGTGCGCGCGGATGGCCTGGCGGACCTCCAGCAGCGTGGATGGGTGCAGGCTGAACTCTTCGAGCCCGAGCGCCAGCAATACCGGCACGAACAGCGCGTCACCGGCCATCTCGCCGCACACGGCGACCGGCTTGCCATGGGTCTTCGCGGTGGCGATGACGTTGCGCAGCAGGCGCAACACCGCCGGGTGCAAGGGTGTGTGCAGATCGCCCAGGGCATCGTTGCCGCGGTCCGCGGCCAACAGGTACTGCACCAGGTCGTTGGTGCCGATCGAGATGAAATCGACGGCGTCCATCAATCCGTCGATCGCCAGCGCGGCGGCCGGGACCTCGATCATCGCGCCCAGCGGCACGACTTCGGCGACCGCATGGCCATCCCGCTGCAGGTCGGCGCGCACGGTGGCGATGAGGCGCGCGACGGACGCCATCTCCTCGGTGTGCGTGACCATCGGCACCAGGATGCGCACCGGCCCGTAGCCGGATGCCCGCAGGATCGCGCGCAGCTGGGTCTCGAACACCGCGGGACGCGCGAGCGACAGGCGCACGCCACGCAGGCCGAGCGCCGGGTTGGGCTCGTTGGCCAGCGCGAGGCCGGTGCGGTCGGCCTTGTCGGCGCCGATGTCGAGCGTGCGGATGGTGACCATGCGCCCGGTCATGCCCAGCACCATGTCGCGGTAGGCCCGGAACTGCTCCTCCTCGTCGGGCAGCTGCGCGCGCTGCCCAGGGCGGTTGAGGAACAGGAATTCGGTGCGGTACAGCCCGACTCCGGCAGCGCCGAGCGCGTGCGCCTCGGCGACGTCGTCGAGCGACTCGGCATTGGCATACAGGCGGATGTCGACGCCGTCGCGCGTGCGCGACGGCTCACGGCGCAGGCGATGCAGCTGCTTGCGCTCGCGCTTCTCGTCGCGCGCCCGCGCCCGGTGGCGGGCCAGGTCGGAGGCATCGGGCTCCACGATGATCAGCCCGTGCAGTCCGTCGACCAGCAGCACGTCGCCGTCGTTGACCAGTTGCAGCGCCTGCGGGGTGCCGATCACCATCGGCAGGTGCAGGCTGCGCGCGAGGATCGCACTGTGCGACAGCGTGCTGCCGCCGGCGGTCACGATGGCCATCACGCCCTGCGCCTGCAGCTGCGCCATCTCCGAAGGCGCCAGGCTGTCGGTGACCAGGATCTCGCCGGCCACGCCCTGCAGGTCGGCTTCGCGGCGGTGCAGCGCCGCGTGCACGCGCCCGATCACGTGGTCGATGTCTTCCACGCGGCTGCGGAAATACGGGTCGTCCATGGTCTGGAACACCGTGGCCAGCCGGTCGCGCTGCAGGCGCAGGGCATAGTCGGCGCCGTAGCGGCCCTTGGTGACCAGTTCGTCGAGGCCGTGCAGCAGTTCCGGATCGTCGAGCAGCAGCGCGTGCAGATCCAGGAACTCGCCGACCTCGTGCGCCAGGGCACCATGCAGGCGCTCGCGCATGTCGCGCATCTCGATGCGGACCACGTCGATCGCGGCATGCAGGCGCTCCAGCTCGGCCTGCACCGCGTCGGCGGCGATGCGCTCCTCCGCGACCTCCAGGGCATGCGGCTGGCGCACGCGTGCACGGCCGATCGCGGTCCCGCGCGACGCGCCTTGCCCGGGCAGCAGCTTGCGCATCAGCCGTCCTCGTCGAACCGTCGCTCGAACAGTCCCGCGATCGCGTCGGCCGCGGCCTGCTCGTCCTCGCCATCGGCGCGGAACACCACCGAGGTCCCTTGCCCGGCCGCCAGCAGCATCACGCCCATGATGCTCTTGGCATTCACTTCGCGCCCCTTGGCGGTCAGCGTGGCGCTGCACTTGAACGGCGACAGTGCCTGGACCAGCTTGGCGGTCGCGCGCGCGTGCAGCCCCAGCTTGTTCGCGATCAGCAGTTCGCGTTCGATCATCCCGCTCTCCCTCGTCTGGTTGGCGACACCGGGGTGTCGTGTCGGTGGTCCCGGCCGGCGCCGCACCGCGGCCGGCCGATCGGCCGCCGGTGGTCAGCCCTGGTCATGGACCACGCCGTTGCGGGCGCCGGCGGCGGCGACCGCAGGCAGTGCCTGGAGGTCCAGTTCGGCGTAGTTGAGCACCCGCAGCAGCATCGGCAGGCTCAGTGCCGACACGCTCCGCACCGGCGTGCCGAGCCGCGCCACGCGCGCCGCCAGGTTGCTCGGCGATGCGCCGTAGAGGTCGGTGAGCAGCAGGACGCCGTCACCGTCGTCGACCCGCCGCAGCGCCGCGCTGGCCTGCGGGAGCAGCGCGTCCAGGTCGCCATCGAACGGCACTTCGAAGGCTTCGACGCGCAGCGGCAGGTTGCGCAGCAGGCCGCGCGCCACGGCGAGCATCGCGGTGCCGATTCCTGCGTGGGTGATGAGGAGGACGCCGGTCGCCATGGCGCCAACTTACCAGACGGCGGCGTCCGGCCTGCGACGGATGCGCGGCATGCGCAGCACGCGAAGCAGGCGACGCCTGCGCAGTGCCATGTCGTCCGCATCGCGTCCGGCGATCCGGCGGTGGCCGCGCCGCGCATCCGCCACGCCGCCGTCTAGTCGAGCTCGCGGTGGAACGTGGCCACCTCGCCCCAGCCCTGCGACCGCGCGATGTCGGCCAGCGCCTCGGCCAGGTGGACCGAGCGGTGGCGCCCGCCGGTGCAGCCCAGTGCGACGGTCACGTAGCTGCGCGTGCCGGATCCCATGCGCGGCAGCCACGTGGACAGGAACGCCGACACCTGGGCGAGGTATTCGCGCACGTCGGGCTGCGCCTGCAGGTACTCGCGCACCTCCGGGTCGCGGCCGGACAGCGGCCGCAGCCGCGCGTCCCAGTGCGGGTTGGGCAGCGCGCGGGCGTCGAACACGAAGTCGGCGTCGGCCGGCACGCCGTGCCGGTACGCGAACGATTCGAACAGCAGCGACAGCGACGAATCCTGCACCAGGCCGAGCTCGGTGATCACCCGCCGGCGCAACTGGTGCACGTTGAGGTCGCTGGTGTCGATGATCACATCGGCCAGCGTGCGCAGCGGCTTGAGCACCTGGCGTTCGAGCGCGATCGCATCGGCGAGCGCCAGCCCGAGATGGGTCAACGGATGGCGCCGGCGCGTGTCCGAGTAGCGCTTGAGCAGCACCTCGTCGCGGGTGTCGAAGAACACCAGCCGCGGGTCGAAGCCCAGGGCGCCGACCGCCGAAAGCCATTGCGGGATGTGGGCCAGGTCGCCGCGGCTGCGCACGTCGATGCCGACCGCGAGGCGCTGCGTGGTGCGCTCGGGGTTGGCGGCGCTGCGCACGAAATCCGGCAGCAACTCGGCCGGAAGGTTGTCCACGCAGTAGAAGTCGAGGTCTTCGAAGGTATTGAGCGCACCCGACTTGCCGCTGCCCGACATGCCGCTGACGATCAGGAGCGTGCCCGGCAGGCCCGGCGTGCTCACCGGGTGTTGCGCTCGAGGAAGTGCGAATGCCGGGCCATGAACGCCGCGGCCGGGTCCACGCCCTTGGCACGCAGCATGTGCGTGCGCGTCGCGGCTTCGGTGAGCACCGCCAGGTTGCGCCCGGGCATGACCGGCAGGGTGATCATCGGCACGTCGAGGTCGAGCACGTGGCGCAACCCCAGGTCGCCGGTGAGCCGTGCCATGCCGTCGCGGTCGTGTCCGGCGGTGGGATCGTCGTTGGGCCGGCTCAGGTGCACGATCAGGCGCAGGTACTTGTTCCGCTTCACCG
>DATINB010000087.1:0-3499 GCA_035474775.1 Luteimonas sp. | reverse complement strand
GCCTTCACGAATTTTCAATGTTCCGGATGGTCTTATTGCTCGCGACAGATGCAACGTCTGTCGCAGATCTCTCCCTCCCCTGGAGACGATCGTCTGGAACGAAGGCTTCTCCCCGAGCCCCGTTCCGCAGCCCCGCCGGCCCCCCCTGCCTGCGGGGCTTTTTATTGCCCGCGGGTTGCCCGGCGCCGGCCTGGCCTCAGCCCGTCCCGGCGAGCCAGTCGCGCGGACGCAGGTAATCCGCGAGCCCGGCTTCCGGGCTGTCCGGCTCCGGGACGAAGCCGTATTCCCACCGCACCAGCGGTGGGAGGCTCATCAGGATCGACTCGGTGCGCCCCCCGGACTGCAGCCCGAACAGGGTGCCACGGTCGTGGACCAGGTTGAACTCCACGTAGCGACCGCGCCGGTACAGCTGGAAGGCGCGCTCCCGATCGCCGTAGGGCGTCGCGCGACGCCGCGCCACGATCGGCAGGTAGGCATCCAGGAAGCCGTCGCCGACGGCACGCTGGTAGGCGAAATCCTCCTCGAAGCCGCCGTGCAGGTCATCGAAGAACAGCCCGCCCACGCCGCGCGTCTCGCCACGATGCGGCAGCCAGAAATACGTGTCGCACCAGCGCTTGTGGGCGTCGTACCGGTCCGCGCCGAACGGCGCGCACAGCGCGCGCGCAGTGCGGTGCCAGTGCGCGATGTCGGCATCCACCGGGTAGAACGGGGTCAGGTCGAAGCCACCGCCGAACCACCAGGCGACCGTCAGCCCATCGCGCACGGCATGGAAGTGGCGCACGTTCGCATGGGTGGCGGGCACGTGCGGGTTGTGCGGGTGGAACACCAGCGAGACACCGACGGCGCGCCACGAAGCCCCGGCCAGCTCCGGGCGGGCGGCCGTGGCCGCGGGCGGCAGGCGCGTGCCGGAGACGTCGGAGAACCCGACGCCGGCCTGTTCGAAAACGCCGCCATCGCGCAGGACCCGCGTGCGGCCGCCACCGCCCTCGGGGCGGACCCACTGGTCCTCGCGGAAGCGCGCCACGCCATCGGCCTGTTCGATGGCGGAGCAGATGCGGTCCTGGAGGCCGAGCAGATAGCCGCGCACGGCCGCGAAGTCATGGTCCATGGCCGCCATTCTAGGCAAAGCCCGGCGCCGCCCGGCGCGCGGGCACCTGGATTCGCGCAGCGTGTGCCGGTCAGTCCTTCAACGTGCGCTCGAAGAGTTCGTGGATGCGCCGGTATTCGTCGTACCACGACGACGGATGCACGAACGAGTGCCGTTCCATCGGATACGGCGCCAGCGACCACTTGTCCTTGCGCAGCTCGATGAGCTTCTGGGTGACCATCACCGAGTCGCGGAAGAACACGTTGTCGTCGATCATGCCGTGCGCGATCAACAACTCGTCCTGCAGGCCGTCGATGTACTCCATCGGCGACGAGCGCGCATAGGCTTCCGGATCCAGCTCCGGGTCGTTCAGGATGTTGGCGGTGTACTCGTGGTTGTACTGCGACCAGTCGCTGACCGGGCGCAGCGCCGCGCCGGCCTTGAACACGCCAGGCTGGCGGAACAGCGCCATGAAGGTCATGAAGCCGCCGTAGCTGCCGCCGTAGATGCCCGCGCGGTCGCGATCGCCCTGGCGCTGTTCAACCAACCAGTCCAGCCCGTCGAGGTAGTCCTCCAGCTCCGGCGTGCCCATGCGGCGGTAGATCGCGGTGCGCCAGTCGCGGCCGTAGCCCTCCGATGCGCGGTAGTCCAGGTCCAGCACGATGTAACCCTGCTGCACCAGCAGGTTGTGGAACATCTGCTCGCGGAAGTAATTGGGGTACCGGTCGCTGACGTTCTGCAGGTAGCCGGCGCCGTGCACGAACATCACCACCGGGTAGCGTCGCCCGGCTTCCGGCTGCCTGGGGCCGTAGTACTTGCCCCAGACCGTGCCCGCGCCGTGCGACGAGGGCACCTGCACGGTCTCGGGCTGCACCCAGTCCATCGCGGCGTAGCCCGGCTTGCGGGTGTCGGTCAGCGTGGCCAGGCCGCTGCCGTCGACGGCGATCACCGACAGCTGTGGTGGCACGTAGCTGGACGAATGGCGCACCAGCAGGCGGCGGTCGTCGGGGGCGCGCACGTAGGACTCGACGCCACCCAGCGCGGTGATCTCGCGCAGGCCATTGCCGGACGCGTCGACGCTGCAGACCTCGTAGTCGCCCGGCCGGGTGCGGTTGCAGAGAAAGGTGAACCGGCTGCCATCTGCGGAGAGTTCGGGTTGCGACACCTCCCAACGGCCCGTTGTCAGCGCACGCGGCCGGCCGCCGTCGCTCGTGTACAGGTGCGACCAGCCGGACTCCTCGGAGAGGAACCACAGCGTGCGGTTGTCCGGCATCCAGCCGAACTCGTTGAAACCCCAGTTGATCCAGGCCTCATCGGTCAGCCGATGGCGCGACCGCAGGGTACCGGCGGCGAGGTCGACGCTGGCCAGCCAGCGGTCCTTGTTGTCGATGGCATGCAGCATCAACGCTACGCCCTGGCTGTCGGCGCTCCACGCGATGGCGCCCGCGGCGTCGTCGCCCGGTGCCTCGATCTTCACCGCGCGGTTGCCCTGCAGTGCGTCCTTGCCGGCCTCGTGGCGCAGCGCCGCCAGTGGGTCCTGGCGGATCCCCGGCAGGCCGTCGGTCGGCAGCTCGCGCACCGTGCCGTCGGCCAGCGCGACCAGCCAGAAGCGCTGGGCGACGGGATCGTTGCGCCCGACCCGCGTGCGCGCGTCCTCGAACTCCTCGTAGCCGGACTCGGTGATGTACTTCGGCATCTTGCCGGCCTGGCCCTCTTCGGCGTCCTTGGGCTGGGTCACCGCGAGCAGCCAGTGGCCGTCCGGCGACAACGCGCTGGCGGCGATGGCGACGTCCTTGCCCAGGAACACCGGCGCCGGCGAGCGGCTGGCATCGGCGCGACGCCAGGCGTCCGTCTGTTCGCGCATCGCGTCGCGGCGCTCGCGTTCGTGGCGCAAGGTCTCGAAATAGCGGAGCTGGCGCTCGCGGAGGTCGTCGGCCCTGGGCGGCTTCGCGGGGTCGTCCTCGGCCTTGAGCACCGCGGCCTGCACCACGCCGGCGCTGCGGGTCCAGCGGAACCAGTCCTGCCCGCTGCGCCAGGACAGGGCCCCGTCGCGACTCCACTGCAGTTGCGCCTCCGATGCCTCCGTGCGGGTCACCTGTTGCAGCGCACCCGTCGCCAGCGTGCGGACGAACACGTCGCCATTGCGCAGGAACGCCATCGCGGTGCGCGCAGGGTCCACGATCGGCTGCTGGCCGTCGATGTCGCCACGCGCGGCGCCGTCGAGCCGGGCCGCGGCGCCGCCGGTGATGGGCTGCACGTGGATGTCGCGGATGCTGCTGCCATCGCGCTTCAGGGTGTAGTACGCACGGCTGCCGTCCCAGGACCACCACGCCTGCTCCACCGCGGGTCCGATCCAGTCCGGGTCGGCCATGATCCGCTCCATGGTCAACGGCTCGGCGGGCTGCGCGCCGG
>DATINB010000086.1:0-8434 GCA_035474775.1 Luteimonas sp. | reverse complement strand
GGTTGCGCTGCCCGGCGCGAGCGGATGCGGCGGAGGTGGCGCCGGAAGGCGCAGCGTCCGGCACATCCGTCCCGGCGCCCTGTCCGTCGACTGCGGCCTGGGCGCGCGTGCGCGTTCGCCTGCTGCGCGGGGTCGCCGTTGGTGCGGGTGCCGTCCCGCGATCGGAATCGCGCAGGTCGGCGGGCGACTTGTCCGCGCGCACGGCCTTGAGCGACGGTTGGCGCAGCAGTCCCTGGTTGCCGATGCCGCGGTAGAAGACCTCGACCACGGCGGCGGGCTGCAACCAGCGCGCGGAACGCAGCGCGGTGTCCATCTCCGGCACCTCGACCGTGGGTTTGCCGGTCGTGTCGCGATCGAGCGCCTTGGTCAGGGTGCGCAACAGTTCGTCACTGAACCCGCTGCCCACCCGGCCTGCGTATTGCCATCCGCCACCGGCGACCGGGCGCGCCAGCAGCAGCGAGCCGAATCCGGAGCGCGAGCCCTTGGGCGCGGTGAAGCCGACGACGGCGAACTCATCCGACAGCAGGTGCTTGGTCTTGCGCCAGTCGTCGCCACGGCCGCCGCGGTAGGGTGCGGAGGCGCGCTTGGAGATGATGCCCTCCAGGCCGGCCTCATTGGCGTGCGCGTAGGCCGCATCGCCGTGGCCGACCACGTGCGAGCTGTAGCGCAGCGGATGCGCGGCACTCTCCAGCAGCCTGGCCAGCAGGTCCTTGCGCGCCAGCTGCGGCGCGCGCGTGATGTCCACGCCCTCCAGGTGCAGCAGGTCGAACAGGGCATAGGAGAGCTGTCCGCTGGCTTCGCCCGACAGCGTGGCCTGCAGCAGCCCGAAGTCCGCCTGGCGCCCGGCGCCGGCGATCAGCTCGCCGTCCAGCGCCGCGCTCCCGACGCCGAGCTGCTCCAGCGCGGCCACGATCTCGGGAACCTTGTGCGTCCATTCCAGTGCATTCCGCGACCACAGGCGCGCCGTCCCGCCTTGGATCACCGCGACCAGGCGGTACCCGTCCCACTTGGCTTCATGCAGCCAGTCCTCGCCCGCCGGCGGCGTCTCGCCGAGCCGGGCCAGTTGCGGCTCGAATGCCTCGTTGGCCAGCGCGCGCCTGCGCCCGCCGGGCAAGGCGAGGGCCGCGTCCGCCCAGCGCTCCGGATCCTGGCCGGCCTTGGGCTTGCCGGCCTTGCTGGCCTTGCTGGCCTTGTCGGTCTTGCCGGCGCGGATGGGACCTGTGGTGTCGGTGGGTGGCGGGGCCGTGCCGTCGGCAATGGGTCCGGTCGCCTTGGCGCGCGTCCTGGGGCGCGGTGCCGTGCGTGCGGATGCAGCCTTGGCAGCCTTGGCGAGCTTGGTGGTCGTGGCGGTCGTGGTGACCTTGGCGGTAGTGGTGGCTTTGGTGGCTTTGGAGGCTTTGGAGGCCTTGGAAGCCGTGGAAACCTTGGAAGCCTTGGAAGCGTCGGCGACCCTGGTGGCCCTGGTGGCCCTGGCGGTCTTGGCCACCGTGCCCGCCTTGGTCACCTTGGTCCCCTTGCCAGCCTTCGCATCGGTGCCCCTGGTCGCAACGGCACCACGGGTCGTGTTGCCGGCACCTGGCGCCTTTGCCGGTCGGGCGGCATTGCGCGGGTCGGGTGTCACGTCGTCCAGCAGGTCGTCCGCCTCCACCGGTCCCGCATGGCGGTCCTGGGACTTGAACAGCAGCCACTGCGGCTGACGCGCCGGCTTGCCGCTGCGTACCAGGTGCCACTCGCCTTTCAGCTTGCTGCCGAACAGCTCGAAGCGCAGATGGCCCTTGGCCAGCTGGGCCTCGGCGTCGTAGGGGGTCGACCACACGCCGGTATCGAACAGGGCCACGTGCCCACCGCCATACTGGCCTTGCGGAATGTCGCCCTCGAAGCCGGCGTAGTCCACCGGATGGTCTTCGACCTCCACGGCCATCCGCTTCACGGCGGGATCGAAGCTCGGCCCCTTCGGAACCGCCCAGCTCTTGAGCGCATCGCCCACCTGCAGGCGGAAGTCGTAATGGCGCCGGCTCGCGTGGTGAAGCTGCACCACGAAGATCGTGCGCGCGCCCCTCGGCATCGGCTTGCCCGGCTCGGGCTCACGGGTCTTGTCGAACGCGCGCTTTCGGCGGTACTCGGTGAGGCTCATCGCGGCAGCAGGGCCGTTGGCACGAGGGTGAGGGCGGTGGACGTCAGGACGACCGGTCGCCCTTGTCGCCCTGCCCGGCGGGTGCGTGGTTTGCCGCCTTCGTCTTCTGGTCCTGGGACAGCGACCGGCCCACGTCGTCGCTCTCCTTGAACTTGCCGTCCTCGTCGCGGCGCACGTAGCGCTTGTCGCCCGCGTGCGGCTCGATCAGCTCGCGATCGGAGGAACCGGATGTCTTGTCGTTGGCCATGGTGGAGCCTCATGCAATCGGTTGGTGACCAGAGACTTGGGGCGGGCCCGTCAAGACCATGTCACGGCGCCCGACACCGGCGAGGTCGCGGCGGCATCCGTGAGGGCGACGTGCGCTGCCTTCACAGGGGCGTGCGCAGGCATCGGGTGCCATTGCCGGCAGCCAGCATCCCGCCAGCCAAAGGAGATTTCCATGCGCGACATCCTCAAGACGCTCAAGAGCGAGCACGACGAACTGCGTGGCCTGTTCGACGAGATGAACGCCACCACCGACCGCGCCGAGAAGGGCCGCACCGAGCTGCTGCAGAAGATCGAGGCCAACCTGATCCCGCATGCGAAATGGGAAGAGCTGGTGTTCTACCCGGCGTTCGCCAAGCGCGCCTCGCACGACGAGCTGCTGCAGCATGCGGAAGCCATCCAGGAGCACCGCGCGGTCGAGCTGACCGTGCTGCCGGACCTGCATGCGTCGCCGGTGAACTCGCGCCAGTTCGCCGGGTCGGCCAAGGTGCTGGCCGAGTTCATCAGCCATCACGCCGAGGAAGAGGAGAAGGAAATGTTTGCCTCGGCGCGCAAGCTCTTCACTCCGGAGGAGCTCGCACAGATGGACGAGGACTACGAAGCCTGGAAGGCCTCGCCGGTGGCCGCGGGTCTCACCTTCCATGCCAAGGTCAAGACCGAATTGAAGTCGGTGATCCGCAATCCGCAGGCGCCGGGCTGAGTCCGGCCGACGCGGTCCGCATGCCTCGACGCCCGGTTCCGACCGGGCGTTTTCCATTGCGCCCTGCGCACCGGCCTGGCCCGGCGAAAGGCGATCACCAGTCGGTCGGACGGTAGTCCTTCAGGAACTGTCCCCACACGTGCGACCCGGTGTTCACCCCGGCGATGATCGGGTCGACGATCCGGGCCGCGCCGTCGACGATGTCGAGTGGCGGATGGAAGCGCTCTTCCACGACCTTGCGCGCGGCGATGTCCACCGGGTCCTCGTCGGTGACCCAGCCGGTGTCCACGCTGTTCATGTGGATGCCGTCGCCGTGGTAATCGGCGGCCGCGGTGCGCGTCATCATGTTGAGCGCGGCCTTGGCCATGTTGGTGTGCGGGTGCCGGGTGGTCTTGAAGTTGCGGTAGAACTGTCCCTCCACCGCCGACACGTTGACCACGTGCTTGTCGCGATTGTCGGTGCGCAGCATCAGCGGCTTGAGGCGCGCGTTGATCAGGAACGGCGCGATGGCGTTGACCAGCTGCACTTCCAGCAGCTCGACCGACGGCACCTCGTGCATCAGCAGGCGCCATGAATTGCGGCCGCGCAGGTCGACCTGCTGCAGGTCCTGGTCGAGCTGGCCCGCCGGGAACAGGCCGGGCTCGGCGGCGAACTCGTCCGGCAACAGCGCCACCTGCGACAGTTCGGCGGCGCGCACCAGGCCCTCGGCGCCCGCGCGCGGGCCGGGCGATTCGGCCAGGGCGCCTTGCGCGTGCGTGCGCTCGCGCAGCGTCTCGTATCCCTCCAGCACGCGCGCGATCCGCGCCGGCGCGTCGTGCCGCGCAGCGCGTTCGACGTCCATCATGTGCGCGTAGAACGCCGGCGGGCGGCGCACGGTCTGGCAGGCATTGTTGACGATGAAGTCCAGTCGCGGCTGGCTGCGCAGCAGGTGGCTGCAGAACGCCTCCACGCTGGGCGTGTGGCGCAGGTCGAGGCCGTAGACCTCGAGCCGGTCTGCCCAGTCGCCGAAGTCCGGCTCCTGCGCATAGCGCGCGGCGGAATCGCGCGGGAAGCGCGTGGTCACGATCAGCCGCGCGCCGCAGCGCAGCAGCTTGAGGCCGGCCTGGTAGCCGATCTTGACCCGGCCGCCGGTGAGCAACGCGGTGCGCCCGCGGAGGTCGGCCAGCTCGTTGCGCTTGGCGTAGTTGAACTCGGCGCACTCCGGGCACAGCTGGTCGTAGAAGTGGTGGATGCGCGCGTACTTGCGCTTGCAGACGTAGCAGTGCTGCGGGTCCAGCGCCTCGGCGCCGGGCGCGGCGTCGTCGGTCGGCTGCGCGCGGGCGTCGTGCGCCACGGTGTCCTGCGCCAGCGCGTCCTGTGGCGGGAAATAGTTGGGCGTGGTGAACACCGGCCTGCGCCGCAGCTCGCGGATGCCGGTCGACGCCAGCACCGCGGCGTCGCGCTGCTGGCGTTCCACGATGCGCGCGCGCTTGGCCTGGTTGCGTCGCTGGCGCCGCGCGCCGGCATCGCGCGGCGCGTGCAGGTCGGCCAGCGCCTGGTGCAGGCGCACACGCGTGTCCGGGTCCAGGAGGTCCAGCAGGCTGCGGTCGGCGGCCACCCGCTCGACCAGCACGGTGGCCTCGCGCAGCCGGTCGGCCAGGGTGGATCCGGGACCGGTGTCGGGACGGGTGTCCGGGCTGGCATCGCCCTCGGCTTCACCAGCCGGGGCACGGGAATCGGTCGCTGTCATCCGGGTAGTGTGCGGGCCGGGCCAGCGCGAGGCCAACGCCCGGACCGCCGCGGGCTCAGCGCGGCCGTCTTGGCCCGGGTGCCGAACGGGTACCGGTGCGCGCATCCAGCGCGTCGATCCAGCCGGCGGCGCTGTCGGGGAACGCATCCGCGTACGGCACGTACGGCTTGATGTCGACGATCGGCGTGCCGTCGAGCAGGTCCACGCCGCGCACCTGCAGGCTGCGCTCGCCGACCGACACCAGCTCGACGCAGGACAGCCCGATGGGGTTGGGCCGGTGCGGCGCGCGCGTGGCCAGCACGCTGCGCCGGCCGCCGCCACGCGGCGGCCGGACTTCCGGCGTCCAGCCCTGGCTGCGGTCGAACACGAACAGCAGCCAGACGCGGGCGAACCCTGCCAGGTCGCGGAAGGCGGCCGCCGGGATGCCCTCGGCGAACTCGACGATGGCATCCGCGCTGGCGCCGGTGGCGGTGCCGGCGACCACCGTCGGCTGGTGCGGGGCATCGATGCGCCGCGCATAGGGCGAACGCAGCCAGCCGATCGGCAGCCACGCGAGGCCCGACGCGTCACCCGTCGGTGCCGGCATCCGCGGACTCCTCGCCTTCCAGCGTCACCACGATCTCGTCGACGCGCCAGTGCACGGCGCGCGCGGCTTCGTGCGCCGCGCGCAACTGCCCGGCGGCGACCCCTTCGCCGACCGGCTGGATGAAGATCGCGCCGCAGACGTAGAAGCCCTCCTCGTGCAGGCGCACCCGGCACGATGCCACCCAGTCGAGGGCCGCCACGGCATCCCGGACGTCGCGGGTGATCGGATCGGCGTCGCCGCGGTCGACTTCCTGCGGTCGCGCATCGTGCATGTCGCGCACCGCCGCCCGCAGGTTGGAGATGCCATCCTTGAGCACGCTGACGGCGATGAACAGCGCCGCCGCGGCATCCGCCCACCACAGGCCGTAGCCGATGCCGACGATGCCGGCGATGCCGGCCAGTGCCGTCATCCAGTCGGCCTTGTTGGTGTCGGCATCGGTGTGCAGCGGCTTCAACGACAGGGTGCGCGCGAGACGCATCTTGGCGCGGCCGAGCAGCACCGGCGGGATGGACGACACCACCAGCGCGGCGATCATCACCCAGCCCTGCCAGACCAGCGCGCCGCCGATCTCGACGGTCTGGATCACGGGGTGGGTCCTGGTGAGCAAGGTGTGCGCGCTGTCCCAGACCAGGGCCACGCCGACCCCGGTCAGCGCGACCGAGGCGATCAGGAAATTGACGTCGAAGGCGCGGCTGCGTCCGTTGGCGTATTCGACGTCGATCGGCTTGCGCTGGAACCAGCACGCGACCAGGAACGCCAGCGGCGGCATCAGGCTCAGCACGTCCTCGACCAGGGCGGTCTTCATCGCCTGGGACCCGCCCATGGACAGGTACATCATGACCGTGGTGCCGGAGAGCAACAGCAGCGACCACCAGCACAGGCGGCGCGCCCGGGCGAGCGCCGCCAGCTGCTCCGCCGGCAGGGGCCGCGCGTCGCGCACCTTGATCTCGCCGCCCGGCGTCATGGCCTGCGGTCCGCGGCCTGCGCGGCCAGGGCGCGCTCGCTGCGCAGCACGTAACGGTCGACGACCAGTTGCCAGGCGTTCTCGCCCGGCGGCAACGCCAGCCGGCGCCGCGCGGATCCGCCGACGGAATCGGCGAGCAGGTACGGGCGCGACCACGCCACCTGCGACTGCCACGGGCTCTGCTCGGAATGGCCGCCCACGACGAGTTGCAGCCGGAATGCCAGCAGGTCGCCCATCAGCGCATCGTGCCCGCCCGGGACCCACTCGATCCGGGCGCCCTGGGTGCGGGCCAGTGCACGCACTAGGTCGACCTCGCTGCCGCTGGGCTGCGCCCCGGCTGCCAGCACGACATAGGGCGGCTCGTGGCTAACGCCGACCCGCAGCGCCGAGCCACGCACGCGCTGCAGGCTGTGTTCGGCATCGCGCGGGTAGTCCCCGCATGCGGACAACGTGCAGCAGGCTGCCAGCAGGACGACGCGGAGCGTGCGCGACATGGCGGGATTCCAACCGGGCGACTGGCACGTAGCGTACTCGCGCAGCCGCCGCTCACGGCGCGAGGCGCCGACCGGAGACACGCTATGCGCCCGCGAGGAGGACACGCACGATGACGCCGCTGGACAAGCCCCTGCGCCGGGAACTGGCGATCGGCGACACCCGCTATACGCTGACCATCGATCCCGACCGGCTCAGGATCACCGAAAAAGGGCGCCGCAAGGGCGTGGAACTCGCCTGGGCCGACCTCGTCAACGGCGATGCCGCGCTGGCCGCGGCGTTGCAGGCCGCGACCGCCGCCGGGCCGTCGTGACGGGCCGGGAGCGCCCCCCGGCGCCGGCGCAGGAGCAAACGCCTATGCTGTCGCGCCGACCCTGGAGCCGCCATGTCCGACCTGGAGTTCGACCCGGATGACAACTTCGGCGACGGCTTCGAGCCCCATGCCGAGATCGACGAGGACGCCAGCGTCGAGAGCCTGGTCTGGCAGCTGCTCCTGCTGGTCAACCCGGGCGACGAGGAGACGGCGATGGAGCAGTTCAGCGCCTACCAGGATGCGGCACAGGGCAGCGAGGACGACGAGGTCGAGCCGGTCTGGCTGCTGAAGGACATCATCGACTGGAAGTCGGGGTTCCAGGTGCACGACGAGGACGCGGCGGCGCTGGTCGAAAGCCTGACCGAGCTGGTCGCGCGCTGGAACATCGACCTCGACTGGGGCGTGGAGGACCCGACCGACGCCGCGTTCCTCGACAGCGCGGTGATGGCGGACCTGGTCCACGTGGCATACGACGAACTGCGGGCGCACGGATACACGCTGTGGCTGTGGGAAACCGGGACGGACACCACGGCCGGCTGGATCTGCCTGAGCCGCGACGACGATGCCATGCGGGCGATCGCGCCGGCGCTGGGCATCGACGTGCGCCCGGGCTCAGGTTGAGCCGCTGCGCGGGATTCGACGCCCGCGGCGAGGATTTCCAAGGGAGGACGCGTTGGCACGGGACTTGCAGTTGCAGCCGTGTGCGCGCCTGATCGGCGTGCCTCGCCCACATGGAGACCCTGATGTACCTGGAACGATTCTTCGGCGAAGGCGGCAGCCCGCATCCTTGCGCGGGATGCCAGGGCGACCAGCGCCTGGACTTCGACATCCGCATGGCCTTCCAGCCGATCGTCGATGCGCGCGACCGTTCGATCTACGGCTACGAGGCGCTGGTGCGCACGATGGAGGGTGGCAGTGCCGCCGAGGTGATCGCCCGCGTCCGGCCGGAGCAGCTGTACCGCTTCGACCAGACCTGCCGGGTCAAGGCCATCGCGACGGCCGCGCGGCTGGGGCTGCGGCAGCGCCTGTCGATCAATTTCTTCCCGAACGCGGTCTACGAGCCGGCCACCTGCATCCGCCTCACCCTGGCCGCCGCGCAGACCTGCGGCTTTCCCACCGACAAGCTGATCTTCGAGGCGGCGGAGTCCGAGCAGGTGCGTGACCAGAGCCACGTGACGCGGATCTTCCGCGACTACCAGAGTCGCGGCTTCCTGACCGCCATCGACGATTTCGGCGCCGGCTATGCCGGCCT
>DATINB010000085.1:0-8898 GCA_035474775.1 Luteimonas sp. | reverse complement strand
GCCAGCAGCAGGCAGACCATTCCCGCGCGCACCACGCCGATCGCAGTGGATCCGATGCCGCGGGTCATGCCGCCTCCTGCTGCAGGCGCGCGAGCTTCGCCAGCAGCTGTTCGTGGGTCTCGGGGACGAGCGGGTCCGGGTCGATGCACTCGACCGGACAGACCACGACGCACTGCGGCTCGTCGTGATGGCCGACGCACTCGGTGCAGCGCGACGGATCGATCACGTAGATCGTCTCGCCCTGCGCGATCGCCTGGTTCGGGCAGGCCGGCTCGCAGACGTCGCAATTGACACAGAGGGCGTTGATCTTCAGCGACATGCGGCCATTGTAGTCGCCGCCGGGCGCGCTCCGCAGCGGCTGCGCCACGGCGGAGGGGAGCCGGCGCCCCGGGGCAGCGCCGGCCGTAGGCGCCAGGGTTACTTCGCTTCGACGAACACGAAGTCGACGCCGGCCGGCACCACGGCAGCCTGCACGCGCGCGTTGTCCGCCTGGTCGCCGATGAAGATCACCTTGACGCCCTTCATGGTGTTGGGCGCGACGTCGGCGAACGAGGCCACCACGATGTCGGCCATCTTGGCCGAACTCGGCGATGCGTAGGCCAGCAGGTTGCCGGTGACGATGCCGCGGGCGACGTCGGTCTTGGCCTTGTCCAGCAGCCGTTCGTAGGAGCCGGCGAAATCCGCGCTGCTCTCCGCCGGCAGCAAGTAGACGTAGGGCTGGTTGCTGATGCCGCCCATGTTGCGCGTGACCACGTCGGAGACGTAGGGGCGCCAGCCGGTGAGGTCGTCGGTGGTGGGCACGGCGACCACGGCCCGCTCCACCTTCTGCGGCGCCTCTTCCTTCTTGCATGCAGTGACGGCGGCGGCCAGGCATGCGGCCAGCATCAGGCGGCTGATGGTGTTCATGGGTTTACTCCCCGTTGGGCGGTGGTGTGTGGGTGGATGGATCGGTGTGCTTCCCGGTGCGCTGCCACTCCTCGTCCAGCGCACGCGCGACCGCGGACGGCACGAAGCCGGCGACGTCCCCGCCCAGGCGCGAGATCTCGCGCACCAGCGACGAGGAGATGAAGCCGTACTGCTCCGCGGGCGTGAGGAACAGCGTCTCCACGTCCGGGATCAGGTGGCGGTTCATGCTGGCCAGCTGGAACTCGTATTCGAAGTCCGACACCGCGCGCAGGCCGCGCAGCAGCACGCCGGCACCGACACCGGACACGAAGTGCGCCAGCAGCGAGGCGAAACCGCGCACTTCGACGTTGGGATACGCGGACAGTGCATCGCGGGCCAGCGCGACGCGCAGCGCCAGTGGCAGCGCCGGACCTTTCGACGGACTCTCGGCGACGCCCACGATGAGTGTCTCGAACAGGGGGGCCGCCCGGTCCACCAGATCGACGTGGCCATTGGTGATCGGATCGAAGGTGCCGGGGTAGACGGCGATCCGTGTTCGGGCGGGACTCATGCTCGGCATTCGGCGTCGATGGCGTGCGCCGGAGTGTAGCAGCGGCGCGGGGCGGTTCAGGGCCGCGGCGGGACCGGCGTGGGCGTCGGCGCGCGGCGGTACAAGCCCTGCCGCACGTCGCGCGAGGAGGCCTCGCGGTGCAGCAGCCAGCCCGCCCCCGCCCCACCGGTCCGTGCCGCCGGGGCCTCCAGGTACAGCCACGCCCCGGGTGTCAGCCAGGGCGGCAGTGCCGCCAGCGTGGGCGCCCACGCGTCGGCGGCGAACGGGGGGTCCAGGAAGACGATGTCGAAACGACCGTGTGCCGGCAGGGCCAGCAACTTCAAGGCGTCGGCGCGGACGACATGCGCCTGCGTGCCGGCGCCCAGCCGCTCGCACGCGCCCTCGATGGCCATCGCCACGGCCGGATCGCGCTCCACGAACAACGCCTCGGCCGCACCCCGCGACAGCGCTTCCAGCCCCAGGACCCCGGTGCCGGCGTACAGGTCGAGCACGCGTGCCCCCGGCAGCAGCGGCGCCAGCCAGTTGAACAGGGTCTCGCGCGCGCGATCGGACGTGGGGCGCAGCCCGGGTACGTCGGCCACCGGCAACCGCGTGCCACGCCAGTTCCCGCCGATGATGCGGACGCTGCCCGTGCCGGCGCCCGCGCTGCGGCTCAAACCGGCGCCCCGGCGCGCGGCCGTGGCGCCGCCGGCAGGGCGGGTGATGAAAAGGCCGGTGTTAACATGGCCGCGCATTGTCGATGCTCCAGACCGGCATTGCACTTCCCCCGTGACATGAGCTGCCGCCAACGCGATGGTCAGTTTTTTCCGCCGCAACAAGCCTGATGCGCCGGCGGCGAACAAGCCCGGCTCGCGGTACGACATCGAGGCGCTGGCGGCCGCGTTTCCCGGCCAGACCGTCCCTGCCGCCGAACCCGTCGACGGGACGCCCGCGACCCGGGAGGACCCGGCGGATCCGGCGCACGCCCGGCGCCACGCCGACGACCTGGCCGATGCACCGGTGGACCACGCGCGGGATCCGCGACCGGCGACCGGCGACGCGGCGACGCGGGCCGATCCGCCGCCTGCCGCCGGTGACCGGGCCACGCCCATCGACGCCCTGCGTGCATCGGCCGAACCCGCCGTCATGCCGGCTGCCGTGCCGTTCCGGGCGGCGGTGTCGCCACCCGTGGCGACATCCGGCGGCTGGAGCCCCGACGAGCTCGCCAATGCCGCCGAAGCGCGCGCCATCGAGCTGGCCGCAGCAGCGGCCGCGGCGGCCGCGATCGAAAAGAGCGGCTGGCGCGATCGCCTCAAGGGCACCGGCTTCGCGCGCGGCCTGGGCACGCTGTTCTCGCGCAACCCGCAGCTGGACGAGGACCTGCTGGACGAGATCGAAACCGCGCTGCTCACCGCCGATGTCGGCATATCGGCAACCACCGACCTCGTGTCCACGCTGCGCCGGCGCATGAAGGCGCGCGAATATGCCGACGCACAGGCGCTGCTGGCGTCGCTGCGCCACGAGCTGATCGCGATGCTGGTGCCGGTGGCGCGGCCGCTGCAGATCGCGGCCGATGCGCGCCCGTTCGTGATCCTCACCGTGGGCGTCAACGGGGTCGGCAAGACCACCACCATCGGCAAGCTGGCCAGGCGCTACAAGGACGAGGGCCGCTCGCTGATGCTGGCCGCGGGCGACACGTTCCGCGCGGCGGCGGTCGCGCAGCTGCAGGCCTGGGGCGACCGCAACGGCGTCGCGGTGATCGCGCAGGGACAGAACGCCGACGCGGCGTCGGTGGCCTTCGATGCGCTGCAGGCGGCGCGCGCGCGCGGCACCGAGGTGCTGATCGCCGATACCGCGGGGCGGCTGCACACCCAGCAGGGCCTGATGGCCGAACTCGGCAAGATCAAGCGCGTGCTGGGCAAGATCGACCCGTCCGCGCCGCATGAGGTGCTGATGGTGATCGACGGCACCACCGGCCAGAACGCGATCAGCCAGGTGCGCCAGTTCCAGGCCGCGGCAGGCGTGACCGGGCTGGTGGTCACCAAGCTCGACGGCACCGCCAAGGGCGGCGTGGTGTTCGCGCTGGCGCGCGAGTTCGGCCTGCCGATCCGGTACGCCGGGATCGGCGAGCAGCCGGAGGACCTGCGCGTCTTCGACGCCGAGGCGTTCGTGGACGCACTGCTGCCGGACGCGATCGGCGCGTGAGCCGCAGCGACGCGTCCGGACCCACCGGAGGCGCGATCGGCAAGCGGGCAGTGCGTTGGGCCCTCGCACTCGCCGTGCTGATCGTGATCGGTGCCATCGCGCTGCGCATGGCGCTGCAGCCGGAGCGGCTGACGCGCTTCGTCCTGCACGCGGTCGGCGAGACGCTCGGGCTGGAGATCACCGCGACGGGTGTGGGCGAGTACCGCCTGCGTGGCAGCCCGATGCTGGTGGCGCGCGACGTGGTGGCGCGGCTGCCGGGATCGGCCGTGCCGGTGCTGCGCGCGCAGCGCCTGCTGGTGCAGGTGCCGTGGACCACCGTGCGCAGTCGCGGCGCGGTGCTCGACATCGAGCGGATCGAACTGGACGCACCGGTGGTCGATGTGGCGGCGCTGCAGGCGTGGCTGGCGTCGCGCCCCGCGGGGGACGGCGGCATCCCGACCCTCCGCCGGGGGCTGCAGGTCCGCGATGGCCGCATCGACGGCAAGGGCTGGTCCGTGCGGAAGTTCGACGTCGACCTGCCGGTGTTGCATGCAGGCCGCCACGTGGCCGCCCGCGTTCGCGGCCAGGCGGTGTCCGGCCCGATGCGTGGCCGCTTCGACCTGGCGGTGGCCCTGACCCAGCCGGCCAACGGTGCCGGGTTCGCCGCATTCGGGCCGGCCGACGTGGTGCGCGGCGACACATCCGTGCCGATGCAGGTGCAGCTTGCCGGCCGCGCGCTGATCGGGTCCGGCACGCTGCAGGTCGCGCCGATGCGGCTGGCGGTCGCCGGAACCGTGCACGGGCCGGCCATGGAGCTGCCGTTCGCGGCGGCACTCGACGGCCCGCTGCGGCTTGACGGCAGCGCGTGGACGCTGGGGCCGGCCGGGTTGGTGACGCGCGGCGAGGGCCTGGTCCCACGGCTGGACGCGGCAGGCCGCCTGCGCCTGGCGGACGGATCGCTCGGCATCGCCCTGCGCGGCCGCATCGCGCGTTGGCCGGCGTCGTGGCCGGCACTGCCCCCGCTCTCGCAGTCGCCGAACCCGCTGGGGCTCAAGGTCGATTACCACGGCGCGCCGGACCTGTCCGGCGATGCGCGGCTGCGGCTGGACTGGGACGGCGCCAGTGCGGATGTCAGGCTGGGCTTGTTCGAGGGACTGGCCTGGACACGTGCAGCCGCCACTGGCACGCCGCTGCCCCCGCTGGCCGGAAAGGCGCGGATACCGGTGCTGGACGTCGCCGGCGCAACACTCGAGGGAATCGAGATCGAGTTCGAGCCGCCGGCCGCCGCGCGCGGTCCACGTCCGTGACCGACCCCTTCGCTGCGCGCCTGCTGGCCTGGTTCGACCGGTGTGGCCGCCATGACCTGCCCTGGCAGCACCCGCGCGCGCCGTACCGGGTGTGGCTGTCGGAAATCATGCTGCAGCAGACGCAGGTGGCGGTGGTGGTGCCCTACTTCGAGCGCTTCGTCGCCGCGCTGCCGGACCTCGCCGCGCTGGCCGCGGCCCCGCGTGACCAGGTGCTGGCGCTGTGGTCGGGCCTGGGCTACTACGCGCGTGCGCGCAACCTGCACGCCGCCGCCCAGGCCTGCGTGGAGCATCATGAGGGCCAGCTGCCGCGCGACATGGCGATGCTGCTCGCGTTGCCCGGCATCGGGCGCAGCACGGCAGGCGCGATCCTGGCCCAGGCCTGGGGCGATCGCCATCCGATCCTCGACGGCAACGTGCGCCGGGTGCTGGCGCGCTACCACGCCGAGCCCGGCTGGCCCGGCCTGCCGGCGGTCGCGAGGCGCCTGTGGGTGCATGCGGAGGGGCACCTGCCGGACGCCCGACTCGCCGACTACACACAGGCGCAGATGGATTTCGGTGCCACGTTGTGCACGCGCCACCGCCCCGCCTGCGTGGTCTGCCCGGTGCAGGACGGCTGCGCGGCTCGGCGGGCGGGCCTGGTCGACCAGCTGCCCACGCCGCGCCCGGGGAAGGCATTGCCGCAGCGCGAGGCGGTGGTGCTGGTGCTGATCGACCGCCACGGACGGGTGCTGATGCAACGCCGCGCCGCGGTCGGCGTCTGGGCAGGCCTTTGGTCGCTGCCGCAACTCGACGACGAAGCCGAGGCCCGGCAGTGGTTGACCGGTCACCTGGCGGGCCCGCTCGCGGAGCCGATGCCGCTCGACGACATCGCCCATGGCTTCAGCCACTACCGGCTGCGCCTGCGCCCGCTGCGGCTGCGCCAGGTCGCGGGCGGCAACCGCGTACGCGACAATGGCGACCTGCGCTGGATCGCACGCGACGAACTCGCAACGCTCGGCATCCCCGCCCCGATCCGCACATTGGCCGACGCACAGTTGCGCCTGCACCAGGAGGACTGCCCCGCATGAGCCGCACCGTGTTCTGCGAGTACGAACAGCGCGAGACCGAGGGCCTGGCCTTCGCGCCATGGCCGGGCGCGCTCGGCAAGCGCGTCTATGCCGGGATCGGCAAGGCCGCCTGGGCCGCCTGGCTGGCGCACCAGACCATGCTGATCAACGAAAACCGGCTGTCGCCGCTGGACCCCGAGCACCGCGCGTTCCTGGAGGTCGAGATGGACAAGTTCCTGTTCGGCGGCGGCGCCGAGAAGCCGGCGGGTTACGTGCCCGCGGCCTCGGACTGAGCGCGCAGGGTCTTCTCCGCCTGGCGGATGGTCTTCACGTCCAGCGGCCGGATCTGCTTGATCCGGCACGGGATGTCGATCGACCCCGTGCTGCGCGCCATCACCTTGTCGAAGCCCGCGCTGACCCGGTTCATCTGGCTGGTCACCGAGATGACCTGGCTGAACGGCAGATCGCGGCACGGCCCGTAGAGCTGCAGCAGGTAGGCCTCCCTGGGCTTGGTCCACACGGCGATCGCTTCGTCGCCCAACGGCGTCCAGCCATTGATCGAACCGAAGAAGCTGAAACTGCCCACCGGCGCACCGGCATTGGCCTCGTACAAGGCGAGCTTGTCGGCATCACTGACGCGGCTGGTGGCGCAACCGGGCAGCAGGAGCATGGCCAGCGACGCGGCAAGCCAATGGGTGCTGGTCTTCATCGGATCTCCGTACCGCAAGTGCGGCGAGCAAGGACGGGCGATGATCATGCACCCGACCCCCGTGCGCCTGCGGTCACGGCTCGCGCGGTGTTCAGCGCCGATCCGGTCTTGCCGGGCACCGACCGCGCCCGTATCATCCCGTGCTCGCGTCATGGCCGGGTAGCTCAGTTGGTAGAGCAGGGGATTGAAAATCCCCGTGTCGGCGGTTCGATTCCGTCCCCGGCCACCATCGCGCAGCGTTGCAACCCCTCGCCCTGCCTGGCGTTGCCGCTACGCAGGGCGATTGGTTTTTAGCGCCGCGCCGCCGGGCACGCACGTCATGGGCCGACTGCGGCCCGACTGCGACTCGACTTCGACTCGACTCTGCGTCTTCTCATCGCGACCCGCGTCCACGCAACAGTCGCCTACGCAGTCCCACGGTTTCGATGCAGAGCGGCGCTGCTGGTTGGCCTCGACAGCCCAGCGGCGTCGGTTCCAGCGTGTTAGGTCGATTCACCCTGCCGGTAACGAACAGCGTTCTGCGCAGCGCTCGCACGGCGGCGGGTCTTGTCTGCGTGCGAAGAGAACGCCTCCTCGACGGCGCGAATCACCTCTGGAGGCCGGTATGGCTTCCGCAGAACGCTTGCAGCAGGCGCGGCATAACCCGGCAGCAGCTGGTGCCCGGTGGCGAATACGAACGGGACGCCCAGCTCCACCAGTCGTTCGGCGACCACATAGCTCCTCTCGTCGGGCAGCGTGACGTCCAGGAGCGCCACGTCGACGGACTGCCCCGCCAGCAGGCCCAGGGCCGCCACGGCGGTGCCGGCAGGACCCAGTACCAGGCAGCCGAGGTCGCTGAAGAACTCCTCGAGCATTCCCGCCAAGGCGACGTCGTCCTCGACGATCAGGAGCCACTTGCCTGCAAGGATCGAGAGCGGCGGTTCGGACTGCATGCGGTAGCACCCACGAACCAGGCGCCACCGCCTGGCCAACTGATGCTGCGCCGGAAGGGTCGAGAATTCAATGCGAGACGTTCGCCAGCCAGCACCGGTTCGCGCCAGGAGCCTCGGAGGTGACGGCCTGGCGGCATGGCACCCCGCGCGCTGCCATGAAACGACTGTGCCGCCGCCAGGCCGTTTGCCCCAAGGCACTCAGGAGCCGACGTATTCCGGAAACTCGAGTTGGGTGCCGAAAATCTCCACGCCTGGCGGCAGGCTGCAGCTCGTCGACGGCACGGTCAGCCTGTTGCCGGCGTAGTCATCGCTGGTCCAGACAAGCGCGCCCTCGCCGTCCGCCGCGAGTTCCTGGGACTTGGTGACGTTGGCCTCGTACTGCGTATCGCCGAAGCCCTGCACCAGGGTGCAGTTGACCACGGCCGTGGCAGCCGATCGGTTCTTCAGGTAGATCGCCACGCCACTGATCTTCCGCAGGCCGTTCGGCCCGTTCTCGAAATCGCAGGTGATGAACGCAGCGCTCGTGCCTTCGTTCGCGATCGCCTTGGGGCGCTTGCGGATGTTGCCGTCGAATACCGGCAGGGCAGCCTGGCAGTTGGCCGTGCCGTGGGAGAGGTAGGAGCGGTCGACGTCCAGCGCCCGTGCCGGGGTTGCCCAGGCCGAGAGTGCGAGCGTGACGAGCATCGAAGCTGGGAGTGCGGACGACTTCATGGGGCGTTTCGTTGTTGGCAGGGATGACAAGACGCTGGGCCCGTGGCTTGGCGAACCTAGCTCCCAACGCAGGACCGCAAGGCATCCGGCCACGGTGATTCGAGTTGCACCCGCGCAGGGTGTGCAGATCAGCCTGCAGGCCCAGCGACTGCCGGCACACGACGGCGCCAGGGCTTGCGCCCGGACGATTCCGTAGCTGCCAGAAGAACGATCACCTGCATCGAGCGAGTCGGTTTTCGCGCTCATGCGTCCATGGTGAACGGTATCGGGGACCGCCGAAGAGGCGGTGCGGTTTGCGCTATCCCGTTGCAGCCGCTTCGCGTGCCACCATCCGCCAGCCGACGACCAGCATGACGGCCCCCCAGCCCAGGAATGCGTAGTCCCACGCGGACTGTCCAAGCGCCTCGTAGACATGGTGCAGGTGGAGGAGGTGGTGGTCGATGACGCCTTCGACCAGGTTGAACGTGCCCCACCCCATCAGCATCGCGCCCACCAGCGCGCGGGTGGAGAGGACGGCATCGCCGCGCCGCGCCGCCCGCCAGAGCAGCGCGATGCCCACGGCGGTGAGCAGCCA
>DATINB010000084.1:0-6204 GCA_035474775.1 Luteimonas sp. | reverse complement strand
GGCGAGATTCCGACCCTGCGGCGCAACCCGTCCGCCCGCGCGCCAGCGGCCGGCTCCGCGGATGCCGACCCCGCCTCCACCACCCGAGCCTGAGGAGCCGACCATGCGTGCACTGTGCTGGAATGGCGTCAACGATCTGCGCGTGGAAACGGTTCCCGACCCGACCATCGTCAATCCCCGCGACGTGATCCTGAAGGTCCGCCTGACGACGACCTGCGGGTCGGACCTGCATTTCATCGACGGATACATCCCGACGATGCGCGAGGGCGACGTCATCGGCCACGAATTCATGGGCGAGGTGGTCGAGGTGGGCCGCGAGGTCAAGCGCATCCGTCGCGGCCAGCGCGTCGTGGTGCCGTCGTTCGTCAGCTGCGGCAGCTGCTGGCATTGCCGGCACGACCAGTTCTCGCTGTGCGACAACACCAACCCGAACTGGGAGATGCAGGAGCCGGTCCTGGGCTATCCGACGGCAGGCATCTACGGCTACACCCATGCCTTCGGGGGTTACGCCGGATCGCATGCGACCTACGTGCGGGTCCCCCACGCCGATGTCGACTGCTTCGAGGTGCCCGACGAAGTCAGCGATCTCGACGCGCTGTTCCTGTCCGATGCCGGGCCGACCGGCTTCATGGGTGCCGACTTCTGCGACATCCGCCCCGGCTCGACGGTGGCGGTCTGGGGCTGTGGCGGGGTCGGGCTGATGGCGCAACAGAGCGCGTACCTGCTGGGGGCCGAGCGGGTGATCGCCATCGACCGGTTCCCGGAGCGGTTGGCCATGGCCCGCGATGTCGTGGGCAGCGAGGTGATCGACTACGAAAAGGTCGACAGTGTGGTCGACGTGCTGAAGGAGCTCACCGGCGGGCGCGGGCCCGATGCCTGCATCGACGCCGTCGGCATGGAAGCGCACGGGACCGGACTCGGCTACGCCTACGACCGCGCCAAGCAGGCGCTGCACCTGCACACCGACCGTGGGCAGGCCCTGCGCGAGGCGATCCTCGCCTGCCGCAAGGGCGGGGTGCTGTCGATCCTCGGGGTCTACGGTGTCATGGACAAGTTCCCGATCGGGGTGGTGATGAACAAGGGACTGACCGTGCGGACCGCCCAGCAGCATGGGCAGAAGTACGTTCCGCAGCTGCTGGACCATGCCCAGCACGGGCGTCTCAGGGCTGGGTTCCTGGCCACCCACCGCATGCCGCTCGAAGACGCGGTCCGTGGCTACGCGATGTTCAAGTCCAAGGAAGACGGCTGCGTGCGCGCGGTGTTCGAACCCGCGTGAGCGGGAAAGGCCTGCGCAAGCCGGCAACCGCTGCGCAGGCAGTTCCATTGACGCCCCGTATGCGGTCGCTGGGGCAGGCTGGACCGGTGTCCTGCGGGTGTATCGCAACCCAGGCCCGGCGGGACCGGGACACGTCCATCGTCCGCCACATCCCCCAGGACGAATCAAATGACCAATTCAAAGTACCGCGTGGTGATCATGCTCAACTGCCTGGAGCGCTGCCTGCGCAACCTGCGCAGCGCGAACGCCTCGGTCGCCGACATGGAGCGCATCCTGCTGCCTGAAGCGACTGCAATCCTGCGCGTGTCCGCGAAGGCCGACGTGCCCTACGTGCGCAGCCGCCTGGAGTACATGCTGGACCAGGCCGGGGTCTCCGGACGCGTTCTCGAAGGCCCGGTCCGCAGCGCGCACGCCATGCCGCGCGATGGCCTGACCGGGGTCACCGCAGCCGCTGCCTGACCCCAGCCAGCGCGGTGCCCGCCTTCGACCAAGCCCCGCATTGCGGGGCTTCGTCGTTCCTGGCCACGCTAGAATCGCCGGTTCCCTCCGCCGGCCCAGCCCGTTCGATGACCGATCCCGTCCGCCCCGCCTTCCACGGCTTCGAGCAGATCCCGCTGCGCGAATACGCCGAGCGCGCGTATCTCGACTACTCGATGTACGTGGTGCTCGACCGCGCCCTGCCCTACCTCGGCGACGGCCTGAAGCCGGTGCAGCGGCGCATCATCTATGCGATGAGCGAGCTGGGCCTGAACGCTGGGTCCAAACCGAAGAAGTCGGCGCGGACCGTCGGCGACGTGATCGGCAAGTTCCATCCGCATGGCGACAGCGCGTGCTACGAGGCGCTGGTGCTGATGGCGCAGCCGTTCTCGTACCGGTACCCGCTGATCGAGGGGCAGGGAAATTTCGGCTCGCCCGACGACCCGAAGTCGTTCGCGGCCATGCGCTACACCGAGTCCAAGCTGACCTCGATCGCGGACGTGCTGCTGGGCGAACTGGCACACGGCACGGTCGACTGGACGGCGAATTTCGACGGCACGATGGAAGAGCCGAGCTGGTTGCCCGCCCGCCTGCCGCACCTGCTCCTCAACGGCACCACCGGCATCGCGGTCGGCATGGCCACCGACGTGCCGCCGCACAACCTCAACGAAATCGTCAGCGCCTGCGTGCGCCTGCTCGACGATCCGGATGCCAGCGTGCGCGACCTGTGCGAGCACGTACGCGGCCCGGACTACCCCACCACCGCCGAGATCATCACCCCCGCCGCCGACCTGCTGGCCCTGTACGAGACCGGCCACGGCAGCGTGCGTGCCCGCGCCACCTGGGTCCGCGAGCAGCAGAACATCGTGATCGATGCGTTGCCCTACCAGGTCAGCCCGAGCAAGGTCATCGAGCAGATCGCCGCGCAGATGCGCGCCAAGAAGCTGCCGTGGCTGGAGGACATCCGCGACGAGTCGGACCATGCCAACCCGGTGCGCATCGTGCTGATGCCGCGCAGCAACCGCATCGATGCCGAGCAGCTGATGGGGCACCTGTCGGCGATCACCGACCTGGAGAAGAGCTTCCGGGTCAACCTCAACGTCATCGGGCTGGATGGTCGGCCGCAGGTCAAGACGCTGAAGACGATTCTGGTGGAATGGCTGCAGTTCCGCGCCGATACCGTGACCCGGCGACTCAGGCATCGCCTGGAGCGCGTCGAGCGCCGGATGCACATGCTCGAGGCGCTGCTGGTGGTGTTCCTCAATCTCGACGAGGTGATCCGCATCATCCGCACCGAGGACGAGCCCCGCCCCGTGCTGATCGCCCGCTTCGGGCTCAGCGAAGAGCAGGCCGATTACATCCTGGACACGCGACTGCGCCAGCTGGCGCGGCTGGAGGAAATGAAGCTGCGCGGCGAGCAGGACGCGCTCGAGCAGGAGCGCCGGCAGCTGCTCGCATTGCTGGACTCGAAGCCGAAGCTGAAGAAGCTGATCAAGGATGAGCTGCTGGCGGATGCGCGGAAATTCGGCGACGCGCGCCGTTCGCCGCTGGTTGCCCGCGGCGCGGCGCAGGCACTGGCGGAGACCGACCTGGTCGCCAGCGAACCGGTGACGATCGTGGTCAGCGACAAGGGCTGGGTGCGGTCCGCAAAGGGCCACGACATCGACGCCACGACACTCGGCTACCGTGAAGGGGACGGGCTGCTGGCAGCGGTGCGCGGGCGCAGCACGCAGCAGGTGGCGTTCCTGGATTCCACCGGGCGCAGCTATTCCGCGCTGGCCCATTCGCTGCCTTCGGCGCGCGGGAATGGCGAACCGCTGACCGGCCGCTTCGCGCTGGCGCCGGGGGCGTCGTTCCAGGCGGTGGCGAGCGCGGAGCCCGACAGCCGGCTGGTGCTGGCGTCCTCGCACGGCTACGGCTTCCTCACCCGATTCGAGAACCTGGTCGGCCGCCAGAAGGCGGGCAAGGCCGTGCTGTCGCTGACGCCGGGCTCCTCGGTGATGCAGCCGGCGCTGGTCCGCAATCCGCAAACCGACCGCGTGGTCGCGGTGACCAGCGCCGGCCACCTGCTGGTGCTGGCGGTGTCCGACGTGCCCGAACTCGATCGCGGAAAGGGCAACAAGCTGATCGAGATCCCCAAGGCCAAACGCCCCACCGAACGCGTGGTGGCCATCGCCGTGGTGGCTCCGGGGACCACGCTGTCGGTCCGTTCCGGGGCGCGCACCATGTCCCTCGCGTTCAAGGACCTGGACGTCTACGTGGGCGCACGCGGCAGCCGCGGCGGGTTGCTGCCGCGTGGCTGGCAGAAGGTCGACGGCCTGTCGGTGGACTGATTGCGCATGCTCCGTTGGCTGCCGCGCGTGGGGCTGTCGCTGGTGCTGCTGGTGCTGCTGGCGGCGTTCGGCGCGTGGTGCCTGATGCGCGGCAGCCTGCCGCTGCTGGCGGGCGATCGCGCACTGGTGGGCCTGGCCGCGCCGGCCACGGTGTCGCGTGATGCGCACGGCGTCGTCACCATCGACGCCGCCAACGAAGGCGATGCCCTGCGCGCACTCGGGTTCGTGCACGCGCAGGAGCGGTTCTTCGAGATGGATCTCACCCGGCGCTCGCCCGCCGGCGAGCTGTCGGCCCTGTTCGGGACACGGGCGCTGCCGGTCGACCGGCGCAACCGGATGCATCGCATGCGCGCGCGCGTCGAGGGGTCCCTGGCGACCATCGCCGGCGAGCGGATGCCGCTGCTGCGGGCCTACGCCGACGGCGCCAATGCCGGGCTGGCCGCACTGCCCGTGCGGCCGTGGCCGTACCTGCTGCTGCGCCAGCAGCCCCGACCCTGGACGCCCGCGGATTCGGCACTGGCCGGTTTCGCGATGTACTTCGACCTGCAGGATGCCGACAACGCGCGCGAGCTGGCGCTATGGCTCATGCGGCCACACCTGCCACCGGCGCTGTATGCCCTGCTCACGCGCGACGGCAGCCGTTGGGACGCGCCATTGCTGGGTGCTTCGCGCGGCGATGCGGCGCTGCCCGATGCCGCCGTCGTGGACTTGCGCAGGCTGCCCGCGCCGGCATCCGCATCCGCCGCCGCGGTGGCGTCGGACCTCGCGCCCGGCTCGAACAGCTTCGCGGTGGCCGCCTCGGCAACCGCCGATGGCCGCGCCATCGTTGCCAATGACATGCACCTCGGCCTGCGGGCACCCAACATCTGGTTCCGCGTGCGGCTCCGCTACGCGGATCCCCGCGCACCCGCCGGTCGCGTCGACGTCAGCGGCTTCTCGCTGCCGGGCGTGCCGGCGGTGATCGTGGGCAGCAACACGCACGTGGCGTGGGGGTTCACCAACAGTTACGGCGACTTCCTCGACTGGTCTCGCGTGCGGCCGTGTCGCGCAGGGACCACGCGCGGCTGCGACCCGGTGGCGCGCCACGTCGAACACATCGCGGTGTCCGGGGGACCGGGCGAGACGCTGGTGGTGGAGGAGACGCCCTGGGGCCCGATCCTCCACGCGCTGCCCGACGGGTCCGGCCTGGCGCTGCGCTGGACCGCCCACCAGCCCAGGGCACTGAACTTCGGGCTGGCCGACTTCGCATGGGCACCCGATCTCGACGCCGCGCTCGTCATCGCCGACCGCACCGCCACGCCGACCCAGAACCTGGTGGTCGCGGACCGCCGGGGCGCCATCGCCTGGCGGCTGCTGGGCCCAATCGCCAACCGCATGGCGGGGTGCGACGCGCGTGTGCTCGTGGCGAACGACGCGCCCGCGGCGCGTACCCGCACCGGCACCGCGCGGTGCGCGCCGTGGACGATCGACACCGCGACGTCGCCGCTCGTGCGTTCGCCGCAGGCCGCACGTCTGTGGACGGCCAACAACCGCCTCGTCGACGGCGCGATGCTGGAGCACATCGGCGATGGCGGAACCGCGCTGGGCGCACGCGCGCGGCAGATCCGCGCGGGCCTCGGCGCCCGCGCGCGCCTCGAGGAACGCGACCTCCTGGCGATCCAGCTCGACGACCGCGCCGTGCTGCTGGACGACTGGTGGCGCCTGCTGCAGGAACTCGGCGCCGTCCCGGCGACGCGCGCCGAACCCGTCCCGCCTGGAGCCGCGCCGCAGGCGTCCTCACCGGCGTTGCAGGAACTGGCCCGGGCAACGCGAACCTGGGAAGGGCGCGCGAGTATCGGGTCGGTCAGCTACCGGGTGGTACGGGCCTGGCGGCTGGCGGTGCACGCCCGTCTGCTGGATGGCCTGACGGCCCCGGCGCAGGCGGCGTTGGGCACCGCGTTCGCGATGCCCGAGTTGCCCCAGTTCGAGGGCGTGGCATGGCCGCTCGTACAGGCGAGGCCCGCGCATCTGTTGCCGCGTCGCTTCGGGTGCGCGCCGATGCCCGCCGCGGGCGGCTGCGGCTGGGATGCGCTGTTCGAGGAGGCTGCCCGCGAGGTCCGCGACGAGCTCGCCGGCATC
>DATINB010000083.1:0-1611 GCA_035474775.1 Luteimonas sp. | reverse complement strand
GAACAGACGCAGTGCATGCGTATCCAGCTGCCGCCGCGTGCGGCAGGTAAAAAACGATACCGCGTAGAACACGTCGATGGACCAGTACGGCACGATGGTCCACGGCCAGAACGGCATGCCGTGTTCCCAGCCGAACACCACCGACGGCACGTTGGCCGAGCGCCCGGCCAAGGTATTGGCCAGCCCGTAACTGAGGAAGAAGAACGGCCCCAGCACCGCCAGCCACAGCGCGGCGCGAGCGAACGGGCGCGCGCCTGCATTCATGCGTTGATCCGCTGCGCCAGCGACACGGTGAAGATGCCGAACGCGTCGATGCGCTGGTCCACCTTGCGAAACCCGGCCGCTTCCACCAGGCCGTCCATCTCCTGCTGGCTGCGCCGGCGCATCACCCAGGCCACGCCATCGCGGTGGCTGGTGAGTGCGCGCGCAATGAATTCCAGCTGCGGATGCCAGGGCTGCCCGGTGTAGAGCAGATAGCCGCCGGGCGGCACCGCCGCGGCCACGCCAGCGAGCGAGCGCGCCACCTGGTCGTTGTCGGCAAACAGTTCGTACAGGCCCGACACCACCGCCAGCGTGGGCGCAGGGTCCACCGCGCCCACCGAGACTGGATCGAACGCATCGCCCTGCTCGAAGCGGGCGATGTCGCCGGCGCCCAGCGCCTGGATCAACGCCGCGCCCTGGGTGACGTTGAGCGGGCTGAAGTCGCGCAGCACGATCGCATCGGCACGTTGCGCGCCGCTGCCCAGCGCTTCCAGCACGTAGCGGCCATGCCCGGCGGCGATGTCCAGCACGCGCACCGGTTGCCCGGCCTGGCGCAGGCGGGTGACGGTTGCGCGCAGCAATTCGCCCAGATGCGCGCCACGGATGCGGATGCCGCGCCAGCCGATGGCGTTGAGGTAATTACGGTCGATCATGCGGCCGAGCGGGCCGCGCCCACGCGCCTGGTTGCGATAGATGTAATCCAGCGTGCTGCCCGAATCGAAACCGGTTTGCAGGCCCAGCGCGATGCCTTCGGACAACGTGCCACCCAGCCGCAGGCCCGCACGCACACCGCGCCAGCGCAGGTCTTGCAGGCTGTTGCGTTGCGGCGGCCAGGCGAGGCGTTCGGCTTCTTCGAAACTCGGACCCACACGATGCGCATCGCGCAGGTCCGCGCGCACCGGTGGCTGCGCAAAGCGCTCGCTGACGAACTGACGGATCTGCGTAATCGCCACCGCACGGTCGCGCTCACCCAAGGTGTCGTGGAAAAACCCGGGCAGAAAATGCCGTTGCTTGATCGGCGAGCGCAGGTTCTCGTAGAAGCGGTCCTGCGGGCCGCGATGCACCACGAAATCCGCGCCGGAGACCAGCAGCTGCGTCGGCACGGTGATCGCCTGCGCATCGGCCACCACGCGGTCGGCCGCCGCGTACAGGATGGCGGCGGGTCCGTGCGCGAGCAGGTCGTGCCCCTCGCGGGCCTCGTCGAGGTCCTTGCGGACGCCGGCCAGGACGTCGCTCACGCCGTGCCGCACGGTGACGACGAACGTCTTGCCGACGAAGACGGCGATCTCGGCCGTCTCGACGACCTCCTCGGTGTCGACGTAGCGGATGGGCTTGAGGACGGCGAAGAGC
>DATINB010000082.1:0-7974 GCA_035474775.1 Luteimonas sp. | reverse complement strand
TGCCGCTCGCGCCGACCGCGAGCGGCGCGAGCACGAGGGCGAACCAGTAGTTGATGCCGGCCCACTGCAGCAGCATCCAGGCCGCGAACGCACCCATCATGTACTGCGCGCCGTGCGTGAAATTCACGACGTTCAACAAGCCGAAGATGATCGCCAGGCCCAGGCTCATCATCGCGTAGAACGAGCCGTTGATCAGTCCCAGCAAGACCTGCCCGACGAGCGCTTGGGGCGATAGGCCCAGGATTTCAAACATGTTCAGATCCCCAGGTGCGCATGGACGCGCGAGAGGTTGTGGTTGATCTCGCTGCGCGAGAGCTCGTCGACGATGCGGCCTGTCTCCATCACGTAATGCCGGTCTGCCAGTTCGCAGGCGAAGCGCAGGTTCTGCTCCACAAGCAGGATCGTGAAACCACGGTCCTTCAGTTGCTGGATGGTTTTGCCAATGAGCTTCACGATGACCGGCGCGAGGCCTTCGCTCGGTTCGTCCAATAGCAGGAACTTCGCGCCGGTGCGCAGGATGCGGCCGATGGCGAGCATCTGCTGCTCGCCGCCGGAGAGCTTGGTGCCCTGGCTGGCACTTCGCTCGCGCAAGTTGGGAAAGAGCTGGTAGACCTCGTCCACGCTGAGGCCCCCTTGCCGGATCACCGGCGGCAGCGTGAGGTTCTCCAGCACGGACAGCTGCGAGAAGATGCCGCGCTCTTCGGGGCAGTAGGCCATGCCCAGCCGCGCGATCTGCTCGGGCAGGCAGCGTGCGATGGCCGTGCCGTTGAACTCGATGGAGCCCGACTTCTCGCTGATGAAACCCATCAGGCACTTCAGCGTGGTGGATTTGCCCGCGCCGTTGCGACCCAGCAGCGTGACCACTTCGCCGCCTTTCAGGTGAAAACCGATGCCGTCGAGCACCTGGTTGCCCAGGTAACCAGCGCGCAGGTCCTTCACGTCCAGGACCATGGATTTCGTCTCAGTGGCCAATGTAGGCCTCCAACACTCGGGGGTCCTCGGCCACCGCGTCGTACGCGCCCTCTGCGAGCACCTCGCCACGGCACAGCACGGTGACGACGTCGGACAGTTTCTGCACGACCTTGAGGTTGTGCTCGACCATCACGATGGTGTTTCTCGCGGACTGCTCGGCGATGAGGTCGGTCACGCGCGCCACATCCTCGATCCCCAGGCCCGCCATCGGTTCGTCGAGCAGTGCGAGTTCGGGCTCCAACGCGAAGGTCGTTGCAAGTTCGAGCGCGCGTTTGCGGCCGTACGGCAGTTCACCGGCGGCCACGTGCGCGTAGGCACTCAGGCCGAAGCGCCTGAGCAGATCGGTCACGCGCCCGTCGACCTCGCTCAGGCAGGCAGTCGACCGCCAGAACACGCGCGTGAAACCCGCCACCCGCTGAAGCGGGATGCACAGGTTCTGGGAGGCCGTCAGGTGCGGGAACACCGCCGAAATCTGGAACGAGCGCACCACGCCCTGGCGCGCGAGCTGCGCGGGAGAGGTGGACGTGACGTCCACACCGTTGTAGGTGATGCTGCCTGCGTCGGCTTCGAGGAAGCGGGTGAGCAGGTTGAACAGGGTGCTCTTGCCTGCCCCGTTCGGGCCGATCACCGAGTGGATGGTGTTGCGGCGCACCTTGATGTCCACGTTCTTCACGGCGGTGAAGCCGGAGAAGCTGCGGGTCAAGCCTTTTGCGATCAGGATCGGGTCGGCGTCCATTTCGCCTTCGATGGCGGCTTTCATTTCTTCTGCAAGCCAGCCTTGTCCACGAGTGGACATTCGCTTTCGCCGAGCGGCGACAGTGCATCGCTCGCCGGGATCAGGGTGTCCACCTTGTAGTAGTCCCACGGGTATTTGGAATCCGCCTTCGACTTCACCGTCACCAGCAGGAAGTCATGGCTGAGCTTGCCATCAGGACGCAGCACCGCGTTCTTCACATACATGTCATTGACCGGCGTGCCGCGCATCTTGGCGTCGACGACGTCGGTCGCGTCGCTCTTGGCGGCGATCACGGCTTTCAGGTAGTGACTCGCGGCCGAGTACATCGAAGCTTGCGTGGCCGTGGGCATCGCCTTGAAACGCTCGAAGAAGCGGCGGCCGAAGGCACGTGCCTGATCGTCCTTGTCCCAGTACCAGGCGGTGGTCGCCGATAGCCCTTCGATCACGTCCAGACCGGCCGCATGCACGTCGGAGATTTCGAGGATGGTGGCGACCGGCTTCTGCTTGCCGTTCTGCATGCCGAACTCCTTCCACTGCTTCATCGAGTTCACGAGCTGCGCGCCGCCATTGGCGAACAGCACGGCCTTGGCGTTCGAGCTCTGCGCTTGCAGCAGGAAAGAGCTGTAGTCGGAGGTGGCCATCGGGTGATAGGTCTCGCCCACGCTCCTACCGCCATTTGCCGCGAGGATCTGCTTCGCAACCTGCACTGCGTTCTTGCCGAACGCGAAGTCGGCTGCAACGAAGTACCACGTGTTGCCGCCGCTTCTGAGGATGGAGCGCACTGGCCCGGACACGAGCGAGTACGAATCGTGCAGCCACGAGTAGCCCGTCCTGACGCACTGCTTGCCGGTGAGTTCGGTCGTGCCGATGGCGCCGTACATGCCGATCTTGTTCTTCTCCCTGATCACCGTCTGGATGCCGAGCGCGACGGCCGAGTTGCTCACGTCCATGATCGCATCGACCTGCTCGACGTCGAACCAGCGTCTGGCGATCGTCACGCCCAGGTCCGCCTTGTTCTGATGATCGGCCACCAGCACTTCGACCTTGATGCCGCCGAGTTGACTCTTGGTGTCTTCTACCGCCATCGTGACTGCCAGCGCCGAGCCTGGTCCACTCAATGCGGAATATGGACCGGACTGGTCGTTGATGACGCCAATCTTCACGACGTCACCGGAGATCTGTGCGAACGCCGGGGAGGCGACGAACAGCGTGGCTTGCAGCAGCGCGGCCACAGAAAGGGCGCTGCACTTCAGAGGGCATGGCATGACGTTTCCTTTAGGCCAGTGGATCGAGAAATTTCATTGCTTGAGCGGCTTTCGCCGAAGCCTCGCGTCTCCTGATCAGCATGGGCTCGGCCATGGTGCGAACCTCCTCGACCAGCGCTGCGGACGCAACGCGGGGGTGCCCGCTTTCGAACGGCGGCCGGGGGTCGTATTCCATGAACAGCTGGATTTTTCTTGCTTCGTGTTCGCCACGCAGGACGGCCAGCACACTGAATGCAAAGTCCAGGCCAGAGGTCACACCGCCGCCGCTGATACGGTTGCGGTCGATGACCACGCGCTCGTCGACCGGCACGACGCCGAACTGCGCCAGTTGATCGAATGAAAGCCAATGGGTGCTGGCCTTGTAGCCCCGCATCAGGCCCGCGGCTGCCAGCAGCAGGGAGCCGGTGCACACCGAGGTGATGTATTTCGCTCCGGGAGCCTGCTTCCTCAAGAAGGCCAGGACCTCGGCATCCTCCATCAGCACGATCTGTCCGGGCCCGCCCGGCACCATCAGCACATCGAACTGCGGTGCGTCCGCGAAGCTCACGTCGGGAATCAGCTGCAGGCCGGTGTCGCCCGTCACCGCGCTGGTGGTCTTCCAGACCAGTTGAACCTTGCAGTTGCTCGCCCGCGAGAGGATTTCGAACGGGGCCAGCACGTCCAGCGAGGTGATCTCCGGAAAAACCAGCATCCCGATGCGAAGCGGCGCACTTGTCGATTCCGCGGCACTCATGATCGAGACCTTTCAATTGCCGCTTGCGCGAGCAGGACACCTTTTTCATTTCGCCCACGCACGATCGCCTCGCGCTGTGGACCGGCAGCGGCAGGCGAGCCGGAATCGAATGGTGGTTTCGGGTCGTATTCAACGCCGAGTTGGATCAATCGTGCCGCTTCCTCGCCAGCGAGCTCGGCAGCGAGCGTGAGTCCGAAGTCGATGCCCGAGGTCACACCGCCACCCGAGATGCGGTTACGGTCGCGCACCACTCGTTGCGCCTTCGGCTTTGCGCCGAGTCGCGGCAGCAGGTGCAGCCACGACCAATGGCAGGCGGCCTCGTAACCCGTGAGCAAGCCCGCGGCGCCGAGCACGATCGACCCCGTGCAGACCGAGGTGACATAGCGCGCCTGCGCCGCCTGCGCTTGCAGAAACGCCAAGGTGGCGGCATCGTTGATCAACGGCACCACCCCCACCCCGCCGGGCACGCACAGCACGTCGAGCTGCGGACAGTCGGCGAAGGTCGTCGTCGGATTGATGCTGAAGCCGACGTCGGTCATCACAGGCTCGATCGCCTTCCACACCAGGTGGATCCTCGCGCCCGGAACCCGGCTCAGGATCTGTGCCGGGCCCATCAGGTCGAGCTGCGTCACGTCGGGAAACAACAGGAATCCGATGTGCACAGTGGGGGTTGAAGTCGTTGTCACGCGTCGATGTCCTTGGTGGAAAGCAGCCTGTTCGGACCTCGATTTTGTGGAGCCGACCGCTTGGCGTAAATGACAAAGCAAAGTTAATATCCGCCAATGTCATCGCCCCGACACATCGCCATCCTTGCCTTTGCGGGCGTGCAGATCCTGGACGTCGCAGGCGCGGCGTCAGTCTTCGCGGCAGCCAACGACGCGCAAGGCTCGCCTTTCTACAAGGTACATATCCTCTCGGCCGAAGGCGGTGTCTTGCACAGCAGCAGTGCCGTCGAGCTGGCGACGCAACCGATCGGCGAGGTGTCCGCTTCGGACGTCGACACGCTGCTGATCGCGGGGGGCGACCACACGGCACTGATGGCGATGGCACACGACAGGGTGGTGCAGCGCTGGGCGGTCAAGGCATGCGGCAACGCGCGTCGCTACGGCTCGATCTGCACCGGCACCTTCGCACTCGCACACTTCGGCCTGCTGCGTGGGAAGCGCGTGGCGACCCACTGGTCGACCTGTTCGCAACTCTCGGCAGCGTATCCGGACACGGAAGTGGATGTGAACGCGCTCTATGTCAACGACGGCAACATCTGGACTTCTGCGGGGGTCACCACCGGCATCGACATGAGCCTGGAGATGGTGGCGGCGGACCTCGGTGGCGAGATCGCGAATGCGATTGCCAAGCGTCTCGTGCTGTACGCGCGCCGACCGGGCTACCAGTCACAGTTCAGCCCCGTGCTGGATGCGCAGATGCATGCCGATGCCCCGTTTTCCGCCCTGATCCATTGGATGCACGAGCATCTTTCGGAAACCCTGGACGTGCCCCGGCTTGCGGCACGGGTCGCCATGTCCGAACGCACCTTCCTGCGAAAATTCGCCCGCTCCACCGGCACGACACCCGCCCGCTTTGTCGAGACGCTGCGGCTGGACCACACTCGCAGCCTGCTGGCCCTGGGCATCTCTCTCAAGGAGATCGCAGCGAAGACGGGCTATTCGACGCCCTCGCAACTCTCCAAGGCCTTCGACCGGCGCTTCGGGATGACGCCGCTGCTGTTTCGCGAGCTGCATTGCCGACATGGGTGACGTGTCGCCTCGGAAGAGGCCACGGGATGTCAGCCAATGACCGGATGACGATCGCAGTACGCACCTCCCACGCAAGACGTCGGCACATAGAGTTCACCCTGGATGCGCCAACCCGCTTCCTCCAGCAGCCATTGCGCCATGTAACTTCCACCGACCCGAACCGGATCGTCGGCGTCGGTCCACGTCCCGACCCATTCACCCGATTCGAGCGCGACCCGCCACGTCGCCATGACCTGCACGACGAGGGGCGTGCGCTTGTAGGTCGTGTCCGGTCGTCTGGCGAACTGTTCCTCGTAGAAACGACGATTGGCTTCGATGCCCGACAGTTGCAACGACATCGAGCCGAGCACGTGAACGTCCTTCGTCCAGAAGCTGGCGATCGTTTCGACGTCCTTGCGGGCGATCGCCAAGTTGGAGGCGGCCCTCGCCGCGCGAATGCATCCTTCGTCGTTCATTCCTCATGCCCTCCCAGGGCCGTGGCGCGTGATCACCTGTCCATGGCGCGCCCCCGTGTGCTTGCCGTTTTGCCAGGTCAGAACGCCATTGACGATGACGGCTTCGATGCCGTCGGCGGGTGCGTCGGGTTTCTCATAACTCGCCGTATCGCGCACCCGCAGCGCATCGAAGATCGCGAGGTCTGCGCAATGTCCGGTTTTCAGGGTGCCGCGCTCGTGCAACCCGAAGTTGCGCGCCGTCAGGCCGGTCATCTTCCATACCGCGGTCTCCAGCGGGAACAGGCCGATGTCGCGACTGTAATGGCCCAGCACACGCGGAAAAGTACCCCAGAGGCGCGGGTGCGGCTTGGTGCCGAGGGGGATGCCATCGGAGCCGATCATGGTTTCGTCGAATGCGAGCACGCGCTGCACGTCGTCTTCGTCCATGATGAAGTAGATGGCGCTGCCAGGCTGCAAGCGGCGCGCGGCCTCTTCCTTGCCCACACCCCATTCGATGGCGATGTCGTCCAGGTCCTGCCCGGCCCGGTCGGGATGCGATTCGCTGCTGGCGATCAGCACGCGGCCACCCAGCATGCCGCGGTCCGTGCGCAGCGCGGTGGAGCCCGCGGTGTAGGGGTAGCAGTCAAGCGACACGCACTGGTGCTGCATCGCCTCGCGAATGACGGGCAAGGTCAGTTTCGTCCTTCCGAAGTTGGCCTTGTGCATGGCCTTGTGGTGCGACACGACCACCGGTACATCGAGCGCTCGACCGATCGCAAAGGTCTCTTCCAAGGCCTCCATGATCTGATCGGATTCGTCGCGCATGTGGGTGACATACAGCGCCTTGCGCGATGTCAGCGGGCGGCATACCTCGATGATCTCCCGGGTCGTGGCCTTGGCCGCGGCCGGGTAGAAAGTACCTGTGGACACCCCGATGGCCCCCGCCTGCATGGCCTCTTCGACATGCGCGCGCATGGCTGCGATCTCGACGTCGTTGGCGGGGCGGTCGATGTCGGCCATTGTGAGCGCACGCAGCGTCGAATGGCCGACCATGGCAGCCACGTTGACGGACGAGGGAGCGGCGCGCAACGCGTCCAGATAGGCAGCGAACGAGGTGAAGCGGCCCGTGCTCGGCGAGTCGAGAAGGCTGAGCGGCATGGGAAGATCCATGCCTTCCCGAAGCGGTGCGGCGCTGATGCCGCAGTTGCCGGCGACCACCGTGGTGACGCCTTGTGAAACCTTGAAGGGCATCGTGGCGTGTGAGAGCACGGCCTGGTCATCGTGTGTGTGGGAGTCGATGAACCCCGGGGCAACGATGAGGTCGGTGGCGTCGACCACCTGCGCGGCAGTGGCTTCGGCGAGGTTCCCGATGGCGGTGATCCGACCGTGGGTGATTCCGACGTCTGCTTCGAATCGGGGCGCCTTTGTTCCGTCGATCACGGTACCGTTGCGAATGAGAAGGTCGAAGTGGCGGGAGAGGGTCATGATTCATTCTCTGCACCCGCCTCGGCTGCGTAAACGACAAATGAATCACGAAATCCGCCAAAGTTTCAGGCGTTCTGACGACGCGCATGAAGCTCGATCCGCCGACATGCGGCCATCAATCATTGGCTGGGGGGAGTAGCGACTTCTCTGCGTGGTGTCGCCCGATGCAGCGGGCCACGATCGCGTCACCGGCCAAAAGTGCTTCGGCTTTGATTTTCATGAGACATGTTGCGTCCGAAGGGATCACCGTCGCTGGGATCAGGACAGAGCGTCGGGTGCGCGCCATGGTGACGCTGTCCGGCGTCCGAGCTTCTCGAGGTCGGCGGCGTTCGGCGCCATCGCACAGGCACCGCCGTTTCTGGACCAGGCATCCACCGCAGGATCGGTTCCAGACGGCGTCGGCGCAGATCGAACCGATCGACGAAACGCGGCAATACGGATCGCCTGTTTACGCTAATTTTTCGCCACCCAGTTGGATCTATGTACTGCGTTTTCGCGCGCATCGAGACAATGAATTTCCCTTTTTCCAGATGAGAAATCCATGGCTTACGCCGCCTATCGAGACCATGCCGCCACCGCCAGGGCCACCAACAAC
>DATINB010000081.1:0-4988 GCA_035474775.1 Luteimonas sp. | reverse complement strand
CCTGGTCGACAGCCCGCGGATCGTCGCGGTGGCAGCGGATGGGGCCAGTTACACCGGGGGCGCACACGGCAACCCGCTGGTCGCGCGCTTCGTGTGGCTGCCCGAGCGTCGCGCGCTGCTGACCGCCGCTGCCCTGATCCCCGGGGCAGAGGGTTGGAAGGTGGTGTCAGGCCATGTGCGCGAGCAGCTGCATGCGGCGCTGTCGCAGCGGATCGACGCCGAGGAACTCGACGCCGCCGAGCGTGCCGAGGTGCTGCGCTCGGCAGCCAGGATGATCGACGCCGGATCCGAGCCGGAGGCCGGCGACTTCTCCCAGTTCGAACCGCTGATGGGGCCTGGCGGCACGCTGCGCGGGCTGCGCTTCGTGTTCCCGCCCTACCAGGTGGGCCCCTATTCCGATGGGCTGCAGACGGTGGAGGTGCCAGCGGCGGTCCTCCTGCCGCATGTCGCCCCCGAGTATCGCGGTCTCTTCGTGGCCGGCTGACCGGTCACGCGGCCAGTGGCCGGTCCAGCACGGCCGTCAGCGCGGTGCCGATGTCGGCATCGACCTTCAGGGTCGCGAGGTCGTCGGCACGGGTCCGACCCCGGTTGAGGATGGCCAGGGGCAATCCGCGCTCGCCGGCCATCCGGGCGAACCGGTACCCCGAGTACACCATCAGCGAAGAACCCACGACCAGCATCGCATCGGCGGCGTGCAGCGCATCCACGGCAGCCTGGTAGCGCGCGCGGGGCACGTTCTCGCCGAAGAACACGACATCCGGCTTCAGCAGGCCTCCGCAGCGCTCGCAGCCCAACGCGGTGAAACACGCGACGGCCGTGTCGGACAGGTCGGTATCGCCGTCGGGGGCGGTCGCCGCACCCGATGGGCTCCAGCCCGGGTTCGCCGCGTCGTGACGCGCTTGCAGGTCCTCCCGTGGCACCCGTTCGCCGCATGACAGGCAGACCACCGATGCCAGGTTGCCGTGCAGGTCGATGACGCTGCGCGCGCCGGCGCGCTGGTGCAGCCCGTCGACGTTCTGGGTGACCAGCAGCGGGCAGCGCCCGCTGTCTTCGAGGGTGGCCAGGGCCCGGTGTGCGGCATTCGGCTGGGCCGTCGCGAATCGCGGCCAGCCCACGTGGCTGCGCGCCCAGTAGCGGCGGTATGCGGCGGCGTCGCCGGTGAAGGCCTGGATGGTCACGGGGGGCGGCCGCTTCCAGCCGCCTTCGGCATCGCGGTAGTCCGGAATCCCCGACCCGGTGCTGCAGCCGGCGCCGGTCAGCACGAAGACGCGCCGATGGCGCTGCAACCAGTCACGCAGCGACGCGATCCCCGTGTTCATTGCGCATGCCGTGCGCGCTGCGCGCCCTGCGGCGGCCGACCGCCAGCACCGCGACGCACGGCACCGTCCGCTTCATGCTGGACGGCGCCGCGCCACGCCATGCCTGGGGTCACTCGGTGCCGGCGCCGGGCGTGGCGTCGGCCGGCGGCGCTCCGTCGCTGACCCCCGCCACCAGGCCACGCTTGACCAGCAGCGGCTGGATGTCCGGATCGCGGCCGGAGAAATCCTTGAACAGCTGCAGCGCGTCCTTGCTGCCGCCCTGCGACAGCAGCGTGGCCCGGAAACGGTCGCCGTTGGCGCGGGTCAGGCCGCCGTTCTGCTCGATCCACTGCACGGTGTTGGCATCCAGCACTTCCGACCAGATGTAGGCGTAATAGCCCGCCGAGTAGCCGCCCATGATGTGGCTGAAATACGGGGTGCGATAGCGCGGCGGCACCGGCGCGTAATCCACGCCGTCCTTCTTCAGGGCGGCGGCCTCGAATGCCATCACGCCGTCGGCTTCCGGAATCTCGCTGGCCTTGACCTGGTGCCAGCGCTGGTCGAGCAGTGCCGAGCCCAGGTACTCCGTGGTCGCGTAGCCCTGGTTGAACTTGGCGGTCGCGACCACCTTGTCCAGCAGTTCCTTCGGCATCGGCGCGCCGGTCTGGTAGTGCTTGGCGTAGTTGCCCAGGATCGACGGCCAGTCGGCCCACATCTCGTTGACCTGCGACGGGAACTCGACGAAGTCGCGCGGCACGCTGGTACCGCTGAAATACGGATACTTGACGTCCGAGAACATGCCGTGCAGCGCATGGCCGAACTCGTGGAATGCGGTGGTGACCTCGTCCCAGGTCAACAGGGTGGGCTTGCCGTCCGACGGCTTGGGCACGTTGAGGTGGTTGGCCACCACCGGCTTGGTGCCTTCCAGCTCCGACTGCGACACGTACGAATTCATCCAGGCGCCGCCGCGCTTGGACTCGCGCGCGTACGGATCGAAGATGAAGATCGCGAGCTGGCTGCCGTCGGCGTCCATCACGTCGTAGACCCAGGTGTCCGGGTGGTACTTCGGCAGGTCCGTGCGCTGCTTGAAGCTGATGCCGTAGAACTGGTTGGCGGCGTGGAACACGCCGTTCTCGAGCACGTTCTTCATCTCGAAGTAGGGCTTCAGCTGCGATTCGTCGAAGTCGTACTTCGCCTGGCGGACCTTCTCCGTGTAGAACGCCCAGTCCCAGGGTTCCAGCTTGAAGGTCGGTTCGCCCTTGGCCTTCTGCTCCTGGTCGATCATCGCCTGCAGGTCGGCGGCTTCCTTCTTCGCATTGCCGACCGCAGCGGGTGCCAGCTGCGCCAGCATCTTGTTCACCGCCTCCGGGGTCTTGGCGGTTTCGTCGGCCAGCACGTAGGCGGCGTGGGTGGGGAAGCCGAGCATGTTGGCGCGCTCGGCGCGCAGCTTGGCCACCTTCGACACGATCGCGCGGTTGTCCCACTGGTTGCCGCGGCTGCCGCGCGCCACCGACGCCTTGTGGATGCGCTCGCGCAGCGCGCGGTTGGTGAGCTGCGATTCCGGGGGCTGGCCGGTGGTGTTGAGCAGCGTGATCACGTACTTGCCGTCCAGCTTGCGCGACTTCGCGGCGGCCGCGGCGGCCGCGATCTGCTCGTCGCTCAGGCCGTCGAGCTGGGCGACGTCGTCGACCACCACCGCGGAGTCGTTGACCTCGGCCAGCACGTTCTGGCTGAACTGCGTGCCCAGCTTGGCGGCCTCGGCATTGATCTCCTTCAGGCGCGCCTTGTCCTTCTCGGACAGGTTGGCGCCGGAGCGCACGAAGTCGCTGTAATAGCGTTCGACGAGGCGGGTGCCCTGGGCGTCCAGGCCGAGCCCGGCACGGCCGTCGTACAGGGTCTTGATGCGCGCGAACAGCTTCGGGTTCAGCGTGATCGCATCCTGGTGGGCGGCGAAGCGGGCGGAGTAGTCGGCCTGCAGCTTCTCGCGCACGTCGTTGGTGTCGGTGCCGGCGAGGTTGAAGAACGTGCGCACGGCACGCCCGAGCAGCTGTCCGGAGTTCTCCAGCGCCAGGATGGTGTTGTCGAAGGTCGGCGCGTCGGCGTTGTTGGCGATGGCGTCGATCTCGCGCAGGTTCTCGGCCATGCCGGCGTCGAACGCGGGTGCGAAGTGCTGGTCCTGGATCTTGTCGAAGGCCGGGTACTTGAGCGGCAGCGTGCTGTCGGCGGCGAACGGGTTGCCCTGCAGGGCGGTGGCGGATGCGGACACGGCGGTCTCGGCGGTTCGGGGGGCGGGCGTCTGCGCCTGCGCCGCGGTACCGGTGGCGCCGGCGATGATGGCTGCAAGGGCGAAGGAGAGCGGATGCTTCATCGTGACTTCCTGCATGAGCGGTCCCCAAGGGTAGCCCAGCGTGCCGGGACGGGCCCATGACGAAAGACACGTTGCCGGCCGCTGCCTGCCTCCGCGGGCCCGCCGTGCGCCTGCAGCATTGGGCTAGAGTTGTCCGGCCCCGGGCACTCCGGCCCGTACCCATCCAGGGATGCCATGACCAGCGCCTATACGTTCACCGCCACCGACATCGATGGCCGGCAGCAACCGCTCGCCCAGTACGCAGGCAAGGTGCTGCTGATCGTCAACGTGGCGTCGCGCTGCGGATTCACGCCGCAATACGCCGGCCTGCAGACCCTCTGGCACGACTACCGTGCCCGCGGGCTGGTCGTGCTGGGCTTCCCCTGCGACCAGTTCGGGCACCAGGAGCCCGGTGACGAAGCGGAGATCAAGTCGTTCTGTTCGCTGACCTACGACGCCGATTTCCCGCTGTTCGCCAAGGTGGACGTCAACGGCGAGTCCGCGCACCCGTTGTGGAGCTGGCTGAAGCAGCAGAAGGGCGGGTTCCTGGGGATCGACGCGATCAAATGGAATTTCAGCAAGTTCCTGGCCGGGCGCGACGGCCAGGTCATCAAGCGCTACGCACCCACCGACGCGCCGGCGGCGATCGCCCCCGACATCGAACGTGCGCTGGGCCAGCCGTCCTGACCGACGGCGCATGGCGCGTGCCTGGCGGGGCGCGTCCGGCAGTCGGCACGGCGTGGGTCACTTCTCCACGAACGCACGCTCGAACACGTAGTCGCCGGGCACGCCGATGCGCGCCGATGCGGTGAAGCCGCGGGCATCGAGCAGGGCCCGGAAATCGGCGAGCATCTGCGGGCTGCCGCAGACCATCGCGCGATCCCGGCGGGCGTCGAGTGCATCCAGGCCCAGGTCCATCGCGATGCGGCCTTCGGCCATCAGCGTGGTCAGCCGGCCGTGGTGCAGGGCGTCATCCTGTCCACCGTCTTCCCGTGTCACCGCCGGGTAATACAGCAGGCGCTCACCGAGGATGTCGCCGAGCAGCTCGTGGCGTGGCAGCTCGTTGACGATGTAGTCGCGGTAGGCGAGGTCCCGCGCGTGGCGCACGCCGTGGCACAGCACCACGCGTTCGAAGCGCTCGTAGGTCTCCGGGTCCTTGATGATCGACAGCCACGGCGCGAACCCGGTGCCGGTGCCCAGCAGGTACAGGTTGCGCCCGGGGTGCAGGTCGTGGACCAGCAGCGTGCCGGTGGGCTTGCGTCCGACGAGGATGCCGTCGCCGGGCGCGATGTCGCGCAGGCGCGAGGTCAGCGGACCGTCGGGCACCTTGATGCTGAAGAACT
>DATINB010000080.1:0-6232 GCA_035474775.1 Luteimonas sp. | reverse complement strand
TGTCTCCACCAGCACCAGCGTCGGTGCCGTGGCCAGCGCATCGGTGAGCGAGCGTGGGTCGGTGAGATCGGCGGTCACCAGCTCGAACAGGCCCTTGCGCGCCAGTGCGTCGAACAGCCGCCAGCTCCCGCCGTAGGCATCGTGCGGCACCACCAGGCGATCGCCGGGCTGCAGCAGCGCATGCAGCAGCAAGGTGATGGCCGACAGTCCGGTGGAGGTGACCACCGCCCCCGCGCCGCCCTCGAGCTCGGCGAGTGCATCGCCGAGCAGGTCACGGGTGGGGTTGCCGCTCCGCGTGTAGTCGTAGGTGCGCTTCTGTCCGAACGCCGCGAAGCTGAAGTTCGAGGACAGCACCAGCGGGGGCGTCACCGCCCCGTACGCGGGGTCGCGGTCGATGCCGGCGCGCACCGCACGCGTGCTCGATGCCGCACACGCGCCACCGGGGTCCGTCAGCCAGCCGCTCATCGGCCGTTCCCCGGACACGCCAGCGCTTCGGCGAGCAGCGCGTCCATGCGGCCGGCCTCCTTCAGGAAGGCGTCGTGCCCGAAGCGCGAGCGCAGCACGCGCAGGCGCCCGCGAAGACCGAGCCCTTCCACCAGCGAGACCGCATCGACCAGCGGCACCAGCGGGTCGCCCTCGACCGCGATCACCGTGGTGGCCACCGCGCCGCGCGCGATGGCCTCGGGATCCACGGCATGCAGGTCGATCGATTCCGAGAGCCGCAGCCAGGCGATGGGCGGCGTCCTCGCCGCGAATCGGCTGCCCACGGCATCCAGGTAATCTTCGGCGGCCACCCGCACGCGCCCGTTGCACAGCGTGGCCGGCGCCGTGAAGCGCGCCGCGAACTCCTCCGGCGTGCGGTACGCCAGCATCGCGAACTGGCGCGCCAGCGAAAGTCCCTGGGCGTCGTCGCACTGCAGTTGCCCGAGTGCCACCGCCTTGCGCTGCAGGGCACGCCATGCACTGGCATAGGGATGCGCCCGGTGCGTACCGCTGACGGCCACCAGCCGGCGCAGCCGGCGAGGATGGCGAGCGGCGAACTGCAGGCCGACCAGGGCGCCGTAGGAATAGCCGACCAGGGCATCGAGCCGGGAGACCTGCAGCGCCTCCAGCAGCGCATCCAGCGCGTCGGCCTGGTCCGCGGTGTCGATCGCGGCGTCCAGCGCGCCATCGGCGCCGACGTAGTCGAACGACAGCAGCCGGCGGCGGCGCCGGTCCAGGGCGCTGCCGGGCGCCACGCGCAGCTCCGCCCAGCCCGTCTCGCCATCTGCACCATGCCGCGCCAGGTGGCGATGGGCGGAGATGCCGCCGAGCAGCACGGTCACCGGCGCGTGCGCGGGACCGGACAGCTCCCAGCGCAGGGCCACCGCCTGCAGCCCGGCATGGCGCATCGGCAGGACCAGGCGCAGGGTGCCGCGACGGAGGCCGTCGCCGTCGGGAGCGTCCGGCGACGCGGGTGGTTCGTGGGCGGAAAGGCAGGTGCTGCTGTCGACGAGGCTCATGGCGCGCTTCCAGGCGGGTCCGGATGGACGGGGCCATCGGCGCACGCGGGGCTGCCGGAAAACCGTGCCGGTCGACGGCACGGCGGATGCACGACCACGGGTGGCGTCGGCAACCATCTTCCGGTGGACACACAGGTCCCCGCAGGACGTGGCACTGCGACGGGGCATGCGCCCCATCCAGTTGCCCCGGCGTCTTCGGGCCTGTCCCTCGGCCGGTCTCGATGGATGGCGCCATCCTGCCCACGGTCGCGGCCCCTGTCAATCGCTTCATGCGGATGAAGCGATTGATTAAACGCGACGGCGTTGGCCAGTGCGCGGGCACGTCCTCCATACTTCGGGTATGCGCCCCGCATACCTCGCCACGCTCGCGCTCCTGCTGCTCGCCGGTTGCGCCCACCGCACCCGGACGGACTCGGTCGCGCCCGCGGCCGCCATGCCGCTGACCGACGGCACGCGTGCCGTGGTCGTCGCCGAACGGTTCGTGACAGCGCCGATCCTCGGCGAAGAGCTGGATTCGCTGGCGACCTGGACCAGTCCCGGCGGGCGCCCGTGGTTGCTGGCCAGCGCCAAGTCCAGCCATCGGCTCATCGTCCTGGATGCCGGCAACGGCCGACACCTGCGCACGGCCGGCGCACCCGGATCGCAGCCTGGCGAATTCCGCCGTCCCAACGGGCTCGCCGTCTCCGGCGACCTGCTGTTCGTGGTCGAGCGTGACAACCATCGCGTGCAGATGCTGCGCCTGCCGTCGCTGGCGCCCGTGGCCATGTTCGGCCAGGCCGAGCTGCGCAGTCCCTATGGGATCTGGCTGCACCGGCGCACGCCCGGCGCGCTCGACGTGTACGTGACCGACAGCTTCATGGAGGGCGCGCACCACGACGTGGTTCCCCCGGCCTCGGCGCTGGACCGTCGCGTGCACCGATTCCACGTGGACCTGGACGCCGCGACGCCGGTGGCCCGCGACGGCGGCAGCTTCGGTGCGACCGAGGGCGAGGGCATGCTGCACATGGTCGAATCGATCGCCGGCGACGCGGCGCACGATCGCCTGCTGGTCGCCGACGAGTACCGCGCGGGCGGCTCCACCCTGCGCGACTACCACCTGGACGGGCGTTTCGCCGGGCGGGTCGTGCGCGGTGGAACCTTCGGCGGCGAAGCCGAGGGGGTCGCGCTGTGGACGTGCGGCGACAGCGGCTACTGGATCGCGGTCGACCAGCTGGCGCCGCTGACCCGATTCCACGTGCTCGCCCGCGAGGACCTGGAGCCGGTCGGCACGTTCACCGGCGCGGTGACCGCGCAGACCGACGGCATCGCCCTGCATGCGTCACCGACCGCGACGTTCCCCGGCGGCGTGCTGTACGCCGTCCACGACGACCGCGCGATCGCCGCGTTCGACCTGCGCGACGTGGTACGGGCGCTGCGACTGGACCCGGCGTGCGCACCCTGAGCGTGCACTGGGTGGCCGCGGCTGGATCCCTGCTGGCTTGCACGCTTGCCTCATCCGCCACGCTCCGCGCGTCCAGCCTGCATGGCCCGGCCGCCCGCCACGCCACCGCGCGACACGCCGACCCCGCAGGCGGCGCAGCCCGCGTCGTCGACGCCGGTACGACGAGGCCGATCGCGCCAGAGGCCGCCGCGCCGGCAGTCGCGCGCCTGCAGTGGGTCCACTCCGGGGGCGTCGACGAAGCCTGGGCGGACAACCTCCTCGACGGACCGATCGAAGTGATGCTGGAGGCCGATTCCGCCGACGCACCACGGGCCGAGCCGCGACTGCCGGCACGGGCCACCGTCCCCACGCGTACGCGCGTGCTGGTGACACGCGTGGCGTCATCCACCGGGGCGACCGGCCCGCCACGGCTGGTCCTTCGCGCGGTGGTCGGACCACCCGGTGCGCACGCCCGCGACGTCGAGTACGGCTATCCGCTGGGCACCGACGAACTACGCATCGGCCAGGCATGGGACGGCGGCTTCAGCCACGCCGACGCACAGAACCGGCATGCAGTGGACTTCGCCACGCCCATCGGCACGCAGGTCCTGGCGGCACGCGACGGTACGGTGATGCACCTGGAGTCGCGGTATCGCGAGGCGGTGCCGGGGGCAGGCGAGGCGATGACCCGAGCCAATTTCGTGCGCGTGATCCATGAAGACGGCAGCATGGCGCTGTACGCCCACCTCGACGCTGATGGCGTGCTGGTCCGCCAAGGACAACGGGTGCGCCGCGGAGAGCCGCTCGCGCGCTCCGGAAACACCGGCTTGTCCAGTGGCCCCCATCTGCATTTCGCGGTGCAGGTCAACCGGGGCTTCAGGCTGGAGTCCGTCCCGTTCCGGATGTTCGGGCCGCAGGGGATCCTGCGCTTCCAGCCCTGACCGCGTCCGGGGTGCACAACGCCAGCACACCCTCCTCGAAGAAGCGGTGTTCCGCCTCCAGACGATGCATGTCCGCCGCATCGACGTCCACGGCGCTGCGGCCCACGAGGCCCTGCACGATCGACACTTCGTGCGCAGCGAGCACGCGGTTGGCGTAATCGCAGCGGAGCACGCCGGAAACCGGATCGAGACCGCGCACCAATGGGCCCAACCCGACCTGGAGCGCGTCGAAGCCGACCGGCGGCGCGGGCGGTTCGAGCGCGCGCTCCACGGACGCCAGCAGGCCGTCCTCGAATGCTGCGGGCGACCACCCGGCAGCGATCCGGGCGCGCCCCAGTTCGCACGCGCGCCGGGTGGCCTCGCAGTCCTGGATGCCCTCGCGGATGGCCCTGGCCACGGGCAGGAACGCGGCCGGAGAGACGTGGCCGGTGGCATCCGCGATCATCGACCCATCCTCGATGACCGTGATTCCATGCCCGTCCGGCAGCAGGAACCGGTTGTTCCCGACGCCATTGGTGAAGACCGGGCAACCGGCATGCACCGACTCCAGCACGTAGAAGCCGAACGGCTCCGGAAACCGGTTGTACGCCAGGCCGAACCGGGCCAGACGGAACAGCTCGAACACCGCCCGATGGCGCAGGTGCGGCACCGGCAGGAACAGGTCGGCACAGCGCAGTCCGGTTCCGGCGAGCATGGCGTCGATCGAAGCCTGGTGCACCGGCGGCAGCGACTGCTCCGAGATCGCCAGCATCACCCGGTCTCCCCCGCTTCGCCGCGCGGCGTCGTTCAGGCAGAAGAGGATGCCGACCGTAGCGACCAGGTCCTGCTTCGCGGGTTGCAGCGCGTGTCCAAGCACGATGCCGGCGTCGAGCGCCCGGCGCACTGTCGCCGGTATCTCCGCTCCCGTCGAAAACCCGGTCTCGCCCGCGGGTGCGGACACGCAGGGAACGGGCATGGGCACGTCCACCACGCGCGCCAGGCCGACGGGATCGAGCACGCGTCGAGCGAGCCAGTCGGGCGTCGCGAACAGCGCCCTGAGCGTGCGCGCGAGGTATGGGGAATTCGCGCAATGGAGATCGATGGCATCGTTGCCGATCCATGCGCCGGTCCCGTACGCAAGACCGTGGTAGAGCACCAGATGGTGCCGTGCCCACTGCCTCGACGGGACCCGGATCGACGCGCCGGCACCGTCATGCAGGGCCAGCATGGGCGTCCCACCCGAGGACTGGTCAGCCAGGGCGCGCGCCAGCGCCATCGGCACCATGGATTCCTGGGCGGTGGGCTGCCGCGGCCGGGGCGGCGCCAGGGCCCGTACCTGCCAGCCGCGCGCGCGCAGCAACGGGGCGATCCTGTCGTTGACGTACCCGACCGATCCATTGAACGGCGGGCCTCCGGTCTTAGACAGTTGGAGATGCACGCTGCGTTCCGGCTGGTTCATTGCCCTTGCCGCATGACGCGCCCCTGCGCGGGACCGGATTGTAGCTGCCGCGGGAGCGTATGATTGCCAACCCCCCGACCTCGCCGCACGCACCGCGTGCATTCCGCATGCCTGACGTTTCCGCAGAATCCGCCCGTCGCCGCACCTTCGCGATCATCTCGCACCCGGACGCTGGCAAGACCACGCTCACCGAGAAGCTGCTGCTGTTCGGCGGCGCGATCCAGATGGCCGGCTCGGTGAAATCGCGCAAGACCACGCGCCACGCCACGTCCGACTGGATGGCGCTGGAGAAGGAACGCGGCATCTCGGTGACCTCGTCGGTGATGCAGTTCCCCTATGGCGACTGCATCGTCAACCTCCTCGACACCCCGGGCCACGCCGACTTCGGCGAGGACACCTATCGCGTGCTGACCGCCGTCGATTCCGCGCTGATGGTGATCGACGTCGCCAAGGGCGTCGAGGAGCGCACCATCAAGCTGATGGAGGTGTGCCGCATGCGCGACACCCCGATCATGACCTTCATCAACAAGCTCGACCGCGAGGGCCGCTCGCCGATCGAACTGCTGGACGAGGTCGAGTCGGTGCTCGGCATCGCCTGCACGCCGGTGACCTGGCCGATCGGCATGGGCAAGCGCCTGAAGGGCGTCTACCACCTGCTGCTGGACGAGGTGCACGTCTACGAGCCGGGCAAGAACTTCACCCGGCAGGACTCGACCATCTTCAAGGGCCTGGATGCCCCGGGCCTGGAAGAAGCGGTCGGCGCCGACATGCTGGCCGAGCTGCGCGACGAGCTGGAACTGGTGCAGGGTGCGTCCAACCCGTTCGTGCTGGAGGACTACCTCGCCGGCAAGCTGACCCCGGTGTTCTTCGGCTCGGCGGTGAACAACTTCGGCGTGCAATTGCTGCTCGACTTCTTCGTCGAGCACGCGCC
>DATINB010000079.1:0-2027 GCA_035474775.1 Luteimonas sp. | reverse complement strand
GTCGAAGCGCTGCCGCACGAGACCCTGATCGAGGTCGCAGGACGCGAAGGCATCGAGATCCCGCGCCTGTGCTACAAGGAAGGCATGGAGGCGGTCGGCAACTGCCGCTCCTGCATGGTCGAAATCGACGGCGAGCGCGTGCTCGCGCCGTCCTGCTGCCGCAACCCGGTGGCCGGCATGAAGGTCACCACCGACAGCGCGCGCGCCCTCAACGCACAGAAAATGGTGCTCGAGCTGCTGCTGGCCGACATGCCGGAAGCCGAATACACCCGCAAGAACGAAGTCGACGTCTGGGCCGAGAAGCTCGGCCTCGGCAAGCCACGTTTTGCACCGACGCGCAGGCAGCCGCAGCTCGACGCCACCCATGCCGCGATCACCGTCAACCTCGACGCCTGCATCCAGTGCACGCGCTGCGTGCGCGCCTGCCGCGACGAGCAGGTCAACGACGTGATCGGCCTGGCCTTCCGCGGCGAGAATGCGAAGATCGTGTTCGACCAGGACGACCCGCTCGGCGCCTCCACCTGCGTGGCCTGCGGCGAATGCGTGCAGGCCTGCCCGACCGGCGCCCTGATGCCGGCGCGCGGCGTGGCCCTGAACATCCCGGACAAGCAGGTCGATTCGGTCTGCCCGTACTGCGGCGTCGGCTGCCAGCTGACCTACAACGTCAAGGACAATAAAATCCTCTACGTCGAGGGGCGCGACGGCCCGGCCAACCCCGGCCGCCTGTGCGTCAAGGGCCGCTACGGCTTCGATTACGCGCACCATCCGCACCGTCTCACCAAACCCCTGATCCGCCGCGCAGGCGTGCCGAAAACCGGCGACTTCACGATGGACCCGGACCGCGTGCTCGACGTCTTCCGCGAAGCGAGCTGGGAAGAGGCGCTGGCGCTGGCTGCCGGCAAGCTTGGACAGATCCGCGATACCCACGGCGGCGCCGCGCTGGCGGGCTTCGGCTCGGCCAAGGGCAGCAACGAGGAAGCCTACCTGTTCCAGAAGCTGGTGCGCACCGGCTTCGGCACCAACAACGTCGACCACTGCACCCGCCTGTGCCACGCCTCCTCGGTATCGGCGCTGCTGGAAGGGATCGGCACCGGCGCGGTCTCGAACCCGGTGATGGACGTCACGCGCGCCGAGGTCATCGTCGTCATTGGCGCCAACCCGACCGTGAACCACCCGGTGGCGGCCACCTGGATCAAGAACGCGACCAAGCTGGGCGCCAAGCTGATCGTGCTCGACCCGCGCCGCTCCGAGCTCGCGCGCCACGCCCACCGCTACCTGCAGTTCAAGCCCGACACCGACGTCGCCCTGCTGAACGCGATGATGCACGTGATCGTGCACGAGCGCCTGGTGGACGAGGCCTTCATCGCCAGCCGCACGGTCGGCTATGCCGACCTGGAAGCGAACGTCGCCGAATACAGCCCGGAAGCGATGGCGCCGATCTGCGGCATCGATGCCGAGACCATCCGCTACGTGGCGCGCCTGTACGCGACCTCGAAAGGCTCGATGATCCTGTGGGGCATGGGCGTCTCGCAGCACGTCCACGGCACCGACAACGCCCGCTGCCTGATCTCGCTGGTCATGATGTGCGGCCAAGTGGGCCGCCCCGGCACCGGCCTGCACCCGCTGCGCGGCCAGAACAACGTCCAAGGCGCATCGGACGCAGGCCTGATCCCGATGATGTTCCCGGACTATCAGCGCGTGGACGACGAGTCCGCGCACGAGAAGTTCGAGGCCGCGTGGGGTCGGCCACTGGACGCCAAGCCCGGCCTGACCGTCACGGAGATCGTCGGCAGTGCGCTCAAGGGCGGCGTGCGCGGCATGTACATGATGGGCGAGAACCCGTTCCTCTCGGACCCGAACGTCAACAAGGTCCGCAAGGCGCTCGCCGCGCTCGAGTTCCTCGTCGTGCAGGACATCTTCCTCACCGAGACCGCGGAGTTCGCGGACGTCGTGCTCCCCGCGACCTCGTTCCTGGAGAAGGACGGCACGTACACGAACACCGACCGGCGCGTGCAGATCGGCCGCAA
>DATINB010000078.1:0-8248 GCA_035474775.1 Luteimonas sp. | reverse complement strand
GTTGTTGGTGGCGAAGTACACCGGCACCGCGATCGCGATGCCTTCCGGCACGTTGTGGATGGCGATCGCGAACGCCAGCGGCGCGCCGACGCCGGGGTTTTCCAGCGTGGCGAAGAACGTCGCCAGGCCCTCGGGGAAGTTGTGCGCGGTGATCGCCACCGCGGTCATCAGCCCCACGCGCCGGATGTACTGCGCGTTGTGCTCGCGGAAGAACGGATCGTCGACGGTGAGACGCTCGTGCGGGTTCGGCACCAGGTGGTCGATCAGCACGATCAGCGCCACGCCGGACAGGAACGCGAGCGTGCCGAAGGTGTAGCCGAGCTTGTCGCCGTAGGCGGTGGTGAACGCGAACACCGACTTGTTGAGGATTTCCGACAGCGACACGTAGACCATCGCGCCACCGGCAAAGGCGAGTCCGAAGGCGAGCAGCCGCGGATCGGGGCGCCGCGAGAACACCACCAGCAGGCTGCCGAAGCCGGTGGCCAGTCCGGCCGCCGTGGTCACCGCGAGCGCCGTCCAGAAATGCGCCGTGGAGACCTCGATCATCGCTGCGGTGTCCTTGCCATGGCGTGCGGTGGAAAGCCGTGGCCGGGAGGCGACGGACGCCGGCATCGTAGCCGAGGCCATGTGCAGGACGGCCCGCGCGCGGCAGGGGTCAGTACAGATCGACCGGATCGACGTCGAGCGACCAGCGCACCTTGCGCGCCTCCGGCGCCGCGTGGATGGCCGGCAGGGCCGCCTCGAGCACGCCATGCAGCGTGGGCCGGCGGCCGGAGGCCAGCACCAGTTGCGCGCGGTGCATCCCGGCCCGGCGAGCCATCGGCGCGACGACCGGGCCCGACAGCTCCAGCGCATGGCCGTCCAGCAGGGTGCGTGCGCGCGCGAGGAACGCCATGGGTGCCTGTGCGTCCTTCGCCTCGGCGCGCAGCAGGGCCAGGTGGGCGAAGGGCGGGAAGCCGGCGCCGGCACGCAGTTCCAGTTCCGCATCGGCGAAGGCTGCGTAGCCTCCGTTGATCAGCGTCTCCAGCAGCGGATGGCCCGGATGGTGGGTCTGCAGCAGCACGTCTCCCGGCTTGTCGGCGCGCCCGGCGCGGCCGGCGACCTGGATCAGCAGCTGCGCGAGTTTCTCGCTGGCCCGGAAGTCCGCCGAGAACAGCCCCTCGTCGATGCCGACCACCACCACCAGCGTGAGGTTCGGCAGGTCGTGGCCCTTGGCGAGCATCTGCGTCCCGACCAGGATGCCGGGATCGTTTCCGAGGCCGCCGAGCAGCGTGTCCAGGGCATCCTTGCGGCGCGTGCTGCCGCGGTCGATGCGCAGGACGGGCACGTGGTCGAAACGCGCGGCCAGCAGTTCCTCGATGCGTTCGGTCCCCACGCCCTGCGGCTGCAGCGCCAGCCCTGCGCAGTCCGGACAGGCCAGCGGCACCGCCTGCCGCGCCCCGCAATGGTGGCACTGCAGGCGCCGGCCCCCGGCGTGCACGGTCATCGGGCTGCCGTGCGCCGCGGTGCCGCAGCGCCGGCACTGTGCACTCCAGCCGCAGTCGTGGCACAGCAGCACCGGTGCATAGCCACGACGGTTCTTGAACACCAGCACCTGGCCGCCGGCATCCACCGCGGCGCGGATCGCGGCCAGCGCCTGCGTCGACAGGCCGGCCTCGAGCGCGCGCTTGCGCATGTCCAGGACCTGGACCCGTGGCGGCAGCGCCATGCCGGCGCGCCGGCTCAGCCGCAGGTGGCCGTGTCGCCCGCTGCGCGCGTTGTGCAGCGACTCGAGCGACGGCGTGGCGCTGCCCAGCACCACCGGTACGTCGAGCAGCTTGCCGCGCACCAGTGCGAAATCCCGGGCGTGGTAACGGATGCCGTCCTGCTGCTTGTAGCTGCCGTCGTGCTCCTCGTCGACCACGATCAGGCCAGCGGCCGGCAACGGCATCAGGATGGCGGAACGCGTGCCCACGACCACCCGCGCCTCGCCCCGCCAGGCGGCTGCCCAGACCCGCGCGCGCTCCGCGTCGGCGAGGCCGGAGTGCAGCGCATGCACGGGCACCCCCAGGCGCGCGCGGAACCGCGCCAGCATCTGCGGCGTCAGCCCGATCTCGGGGACCAGCACCAGCGCCTGACGCCCGCGGGCCAGGCAGTCGGCGATGGCGTGCAGGTAGACCTCGGTCTTTCCGCTTCCCGTGACGCCGTCGAGCAACCATGCAGCGAAGCCCGCGGACGACAGGATTCCGTCCACGGCACGCTGCTGTTCCGGGTTCAGGGGCGGCCCCGGCTCCGGAGCCGGTGCGCGCTGCGGCGTCGGGACCGCCACGCGGACGGCCAGCCCGCGCGCGGCGAGCGTCCGCGCGGCCGCGCGCCAGCCCGCCAGAACGCCGGCAAGCAGATCCTCGTCGCCCTGGCCGGCGGCCAGCAGGTCGGCCATCTGCCGTGGGCGGCTGCCGGTCCGCAGGCGCGCACGGGCCGTGGCGCCGTCCTCGGTGAGACGCCACGCCCACGCGTGGGTTTCCGCCAGCGGCTCGCCGCGCCGGAGCGCGGCCGGCAGCGCCGTGGCGAAGACCTCGCCCAGCGGCGCGTGCGTATACCGCGCCAGCCAGCGCAGCGCCTCGGCCAACTCGCCGTCCAGCAGCGGTGAGCGGTCGAGCCAGGCCAGGGCGCTGCGAAGGTCGGAACCGGCCTGTCCGCCGACCCCGACCGCGGCCACCACGCCCACCAGTTCGCGGCTGCCGAACGGCACGCGGAGGCGCCGACCGACGTCACCGGCGAGCGGCTGCGCGCCGTCAGGGGCCCGATAGTCGAACAGCCGCGGCACCGGCACCGGCAGGGCAACCTGGAGACACCAGTCAGGCTCGGGCATGGCCGAAGTCTAGCGGCGCGACGACCTTTCTGAACCGGGCAGAAGTTGCAGCAGGTTGTTCGCGGGTTCGGCACGTTTCGGTCGCAACGCACGGATGTCCAAGGGATTTCCGCTTATCCACACGATCTGTGGATAACCCTGTGCATGCCGCTCCGCACAACGGCACAAATCCCGTCAATTCAGCCCTCGCAGCAGGGTTGGTGAAAAATTGACCAGCCATGACAATCCTCGTCAAATCAACTGCTTGCCCGTGAAACATGGCGGCCGCACGCACCTGGGGCGTGGTGAAGGCCTTGTATATGACGGTCCGGTGACCTCTGTGCACAACCTGTTTGGGGTCGGCGCAGCCGGTCGCCGGGCGAAACCCGGGAACGTGCGCTGCGTCAAGTCCCGCGTCGATTCGCCGGACCGCTATCATTTCCCGACGATGGCCTGCAGCACGTGACCGTGTCCCCCGACATTCCGCCCGGTACCGTGCCTGCGTTGACCGCGTTCCTGCGTGGCGTGGAGCGCCGCGGCGCCCTGTTCGCGGAACTGCTGGCGGGGTCGGTGGAGGCGGGCGACCCGGCCCTGCAATCGGCCATGGGCACCTTCGGCGAGGTGGCTGGCCGCGCGCCGTTCGCCGACTGGCCGAGGCGCTTCTGGGCGTTGCTGCTGGCATCGCCGGCGCTGCGGACCGCGCATCCCGACGCGTTGTGGACCCCCCCGTTCGAGGCCCTCGGTGACGTTGGCCTGGGGCCCCGCGCGGCCCTGCTGCTGCGGCTGGTGGCCGGGCTCGGCGAGGCCGATGCCGCCGCGGTGCTGGGAGTCGCCCGGCCCACCTACCGGCTGGCGGTGCAGCGAGCGCTGCCGCGCCTGCCCGATGGCAGTCCCGATACGACCACCTGGGAGGCATTGGCCGAGGCCGCGCGTGACGCGCTGAAAGCCCTGCCACCGGAGCGGCTGGCCCAGGTGGCGGTGGTCCGCGAGCAGGTCCTGCACGGTACCGAGCCCCTCGCGGGCGACGGCGGCCCGTTCGACGCCGGACGTCCGCGATGGCTGGCGCTTGCGTTGGCAGCGGTCGCGGTGGTCACGGCTGCGGCATTGCTGGCCACGCTGTGGTGGCCGGCGGCCAGCCGCCGCAACGGGGCGGGCGATCGCATCCGGATCGAACCGTTGGCCGCGGCGCCGCCGGCAAGCCGGTTCGGCAGTGCCGCTGCATTGCCGACCCACCCGGATCTCGAGCTCCTGCTCGACCCGCCGGAGCCGGCGGCGGCGGACCCCGGCTTTTTCGCCTGGCTGGCAGCGCAGGATGGCGCCGATGGCGGTGCCCGGGGAGACACCGCGGCACCGGCATTGCCCGCGGCCGGGGAACCCGCCGCCCCGGCCCCCGACACGGACTCGCCGGGCCTGGAGAGCCGAGATGCGCCGCGCTGAGTGGGCGCTCGCCGGCGTGCTGTTGTGTGCCGCAGCGGCTGCCGCGGGGCAGGCGTTGCCACCGACCATGGAAGACGCCGCGACCGTGCTGCCGGGCTGGGCCCGTGCCGCACTCGTGCAGCGCCAGGCGCGACTGGCACGCCTTCCACCGGCGCGTCGCGCCGAGCTCGTGGCCCGGATGGCGGCGTGGGATGCGCGTCCGCTGGCGGAACGCCGGGCCGCGCGTGACGCCGCGGGGGCATGGCGCGCCATGCCAGCCGGCGAGCGCGCGCGCGTGCGCGCCGCCGCCGCGGCATTCGCCCGCCTGCCGGCGACGGAGCAGGGGGCGCTGCGCGCGCGCTTCGATGCGCTCGACGAAAGTGAACGGATCGGCTGGCGGCTGGGTCCGGCATTGGGAGCCGACTATCCGCACCTGCACGCCCTGGTCGCGCAGGTGCCGGCGCACCAGCGCGCGGCGCTGCTGCAAGCACTCAGGCTGCTGCCGGAGCGCGGCAGGCGCGATCTCGCCGTGCTGGCGCAGCGCACGCCCCCACAGGGGCGCGATGAACTGCGCATCGCGCTCCTGGCCACTGCGCCGGTGGCGCGCGCCGACTGGCTGAGGCGCCAGGTCGACCCCTGACGGTCGCCCCAGCCACAGTCCCGGACCCCGCATGGCCTCCCAGCATCCAGCACCCGCGCGCTTTCGCGACGAGGTGCGCACCAGCGCCGTGCTCGCTTCGCCATTGGTGCTGGGCCACCTGGCGACCGGCCTGATCGGGTTCGTGGATGCGAGCATCGCCGGCCACCACGGCACCGCCACGCTGGCCGCGGTGTCGGTGGGGACGGCCCTGTTCTGGCTGCCCATGATGGTCCCGATGGGCACGCTGATGGCACTGCCGCCCTCGGTCTCGCAACTCGACGGGCAGGGGCGCCATGCCGAGATCGGACCGTTGTTCCGGCAGGCCCTTTGGTTGGCACTCGGCCTGGGGCTGCTGCTGTTCGCATTCCTGAGCGCAGCGGTGCTGGGTCTCCGGCCGATGGGGATCGCCGCCGACATCCGGCCGGGCGCCGGCGATTTCCTGCTCGGAATCCGCTGGGGCGTCCCGGCACTGACCCTGTACTACGCGATGCGCTACCTGAGCGACGGCCTGCACTGGACCTGGCCGACCATGGTGTTCGGATTCGGCGGGCTGCTGGTGCTCGCGCCGTTGGGCTACGCCATGGCCTTCGGCCGTTTCGGCTTTCCGGAACTGGGCGCCGGCGGGCTGGGCCTGGCTTCGGCGGCCATGCTGTGGATGCAGGCGATCGGCTTTGCGGGCTACCTCGCCCGCGCGCGGCGCTTTGCGCACCTCGGCCTGTTCCGGCAGTTCGATGCGCCGCGATGGCCGGCGATCCGCAACCTGCTGTCCACTGGCCTGCCGATCGGCGTGACGGTGGCGATGGAAGGCAGCCTGTTCATCGTGACCGCGCTGCTGATCGGGCGGCTGGGCGCCATGCCGGCGGCGGCCCACCAGATCGCGATCAACGTCGCCAGCCTGTGCTTCATGGTCCCCTTCGCGGTCGCCGAGGCCACCACCGTGCGCGTGGGACACGCCATCGGCAGCGGCCGCGGTCGCGACGGCGTGCGCCGTGCCGCGGCGGCCGGACTGGTGCTGGTCCTCGGCACGCAGGCGCTCTCGGCACTGGTGCTGGTGATCGGGCACGACGCCATCGTGGGGCTGTACACCAACGATGCCGCGGTGGCCCTGCTGGCGTCGTCATTGTTGCTGTACGCGGCCGCGTTCCAGTTCCCCGATGGCGTGCAGGTGCTGTCGGCCGGCGCCCTGCGCGGCCTCAAGGACACCCGCGTCCCGATGCTGCTGGCCCTGTTCGCCTACTGGTGCGTGGGCATGCCGCTCGGTGCAGGCCTGGGCCTGGGGCTGGGCTTGGGCCCGCGCGGGATGTGGCTCGGACTGATCGCCGGGCTGCTGGTGGCGGCGGTGCTGATGGCGGCCCGCTTCATGTGGACGGCACGGCGCCTGCCAGGGGTCCCGGTGGGGGCAGTGACCGATGGCGCATGACGACGCCGGGCAATCCACGGATACTGGCGAAAACCGCATGTCATGCCGGAGCAGTCCATGAACGTACCGCGCCGTCGCGGCCCCATTGCCCGCGTCTTCGTGGGCGCGTGGGACGCGATCAATTTCACCCGCAGGCTGGTGTTCAACCTGCTGTTCCTGTTGTTCATCCTGGTGGTGCTGGTGGCGATCGCCGCCGGTGACCGCGCCAGGCCGCTGCTCGAGCGGAGCACCCTGGTGATCGCGCCGGAGGGTGCGCTGGTGGAGCAGTACAGCATCGATCCATTCAGCCGCGCGCTGGCCGACAGCATGGGCGAGGCGCCGGGCGAAGTGCAGTTGCGCGACCTGTTGCGCGCGCTGGACGCGGCGTCGCGCGACACCCGGATCGAACGGGTGCTGTTGCGCACCGACCGCATGACCTTCGGCGGATATGCCGCGATCCGCGAGGTCGCCGCCGCAGTGGCCAAGCTGCGTGCCAGCGGCAAGCAGGTCATCGCGCATGGCGACTACTTCGAACAGGCCCAGTACCTGCTGGCCGCGCAGGCCGACGAGGTCTACATGGATCCGGAAGGCGGACTGCTGCTGGAAGGCCTCGCCCGCTACCGGCAGTTCTACCGCGAGGGGCTGCAGGACAAGCTCGGCGTCGACATGCACCTGTTCAAGGTTGGCGAGTTCAAGTCCGCGGCGGAGCCGTTCATCCTCGACGCCGCCTCCGAGGAGTCCAAGCAGGCCGACCTGTTCTGGATGAACGACGTCTGGAACCGGTTCGTCGCCGACATCGGACGCGCGCGCCGGATCGCGCCGCAGCAGCTCGCAGCCGACATCGAGGCCATGCCGGCCGCGGTGGTGGCGGCAGGCGGCGACCTCGGACGGTATGCGCTGGAGCGCAAGCTGATCGACGGCCTGAAGACGCGCCAGGACGTCGAGGCGTTGCTGACCGAGCGCGGCGTGGCCGACGAGGATGCCGAGGGTGGCTTCCGCCACGTCGAACTGGGCGCGTACCTGAAGCACGTCGACAGCGCGCTGTCCCCGGCCGACAGCCGTCCGCAGGTCGCGGTGGTGGTGGCCGAAGGCGAGATCACCGGCGGCGAGCGGCCGCCCGGCAGCATCGGCGGCGAATCCACCGCCGCGCTGCTGCGCGACGCGCGCGAGGACGAGCACGTCAAGGCACTGGTGCTGCGGGTGGATTCGCCCGGTGGCGAGGTGTTCGCGTCCGAGCAGATCCGTCGCGAGATCGTCGCGCTCAAGGCCGCGGGGAAACCCGTGGTGGTATCCATGGGCGACCTCGCGGCTTCGGGTGGCTACTGGATCAGCATGAACGCCGACCGCATCTACGCCAACGAATCCACCATCACCGGCTCGATCGGCATCTTCGGCCTGATCCCGACCTTCCCGCGCGCACTCGAGAAGATCGGCGTGCGCACCGACGGCGTGGGCACGACCCGCTTCGCCGGTGCATTCGACGTCACCCGGCCGCTGTCACCGGAGACCGGGCAGGTGGTCCAGGCGGTGATCGACAAGGGCTACCGCAATTTCACCGGCCGTGTCGCCGAGGCCCGGCGCAAGCCGGTCGCGGACGTCGATGCGGTGGCGCGCGGACGGGTCTGGAGCGGTGCACAGGCGCGCGAACGCGGCCTGGTCGACGCCTTCGGCGGCATCGACGAGGCCATTGCGGACGCCGCCAGGCGCGCCAAGCTGGGCGCCGCCGACAGCTGGCGCATGCGCTACTTCGAAAAGGCGTCCACGCCCTTCGAGCGCTGGTTCACCGGCTTTGCGTCGAGCCGCGCCGGCGGCTCGCTGCTGCACGATTCCAGCATGGCCCAGGCCTTGTTGACCCGGCTCGCGCCGAACGTCGCCGGTGACCTCGCGTTCGTCGAGCGCGTGTCGGCCCCGGGCGGGGCGCCGGTCAAGGCGCTGGCGCACTGCTTCTGCGGCCTGTAGCGCA
>DATINB010000077.1:0-2814 GCA_035474775.1 Luteimonas sp. | reverse complement strand
GGCCAGCGCCTCGCCCCGCGCCGTCTCGACGGCGGCCCGGAACGCGGCGGCATCGGCCACCACGTGGTCCGAAGGCAGCACCAGCAGCAGCGGATCGGTGCCGCCGGCCATCGCCTGCAGGGCGGCCGCGGCGATCGCCGGCGCGGTGTTGCGACCCATCGGCTCCAGCAGGATCGCCGCGGTCTCCACGCCGACCACGCGCAGCTGCTCGGCGGCCAGGAAGCGATGTTCCTCGTTGGCCACCACGATCGGCGCCGCGGATGCCAGGCCGGCGACGCGCAGCCAGGTGTCCTGCAGCATGGTGTGCGCACCGGACAACGCCAGGAACTGCTTGGGGTAGGCCTCGCGCGACAGCGGCCACAGGCGCGTTCCGGAACCGCCGGACAGCAGGACGGGTTGCAGCTCGGTCATGGTGTGGGCCCGGTCGCGTGCCCGAAGCGGGCCGCGCGAGTTTACCCTGTGCCTCTCCGGCCCCCGCCGGTGGAGACCGCCTTGGCCGACGCATCCGAACCGCGCGACGCGCACCGCCTGCAGTGGGCACGCGCCGCGCTCGGCGACCCGGGCGCCACCTTGCAGCGCGCATCGATGGACGCCGGCTTCCGCAGCTACTGGCGCGCCACCACGGCGGGCGGCACGCGCATCGTCATGGATTCGCCGCCCGACAAGGACGACGTGCGTCCGTGGCTGCGCGTCCGCGCCCTGCTCCGCACCGGCGGCGTGCGCGTGCCGGAGGTGCTGGCCGGCGACGAAGCGGCCGGCTTCCTGCTGCTCGAGGACCTCGGCGTGGACACCCTGCTGCAGGTGCTCGACGACGCCAATGCGGACACGCTGTTCGACGCCGCGTGCGCGCAGCTCTGGGCGCTGCAGGCGATCGCGCCGCCGGACTGGCTGCCGCGCTACGACGCGGCGTTGCTGATGCGCGAGTTGCGCCTGTTCGACACATGGTTCCTCGAACGGCACCTGGGCGTCGCGCTCGACGCACAGGCGCACGACGCCCTGGCCGATGTCTACGCCACGCTGGTGGCGCGCGCACTGGCGCAGCCGCAGGTCCTGGTGCACCGCGACTTCATGCCGCGCAACCTGATGCCCGCGGCCGATGGCCCGGCGGTCCTCGATTTCCAGGATGCCGTGGTCGGTCCCATCGCGTACGACCCGCTCAGCCTGTTCAAGGACGCGTTCCTGTCGTGGCCGCAACCGCGGGTGGACGCCTGGCTGGACCGCTACCACGCCGGCGCCCGGTCGCGCGGCCTGCCGGTGCCGGCGCGCGACGTGTTCGCAGCCGACGTCGACCTGATCGGGGTGCAGCGCCACCTGAAGGTGCTCGGCATCTTCGCGCGGCTGCACCATCGGGACGACAAGCCGCGCTACCTGGCCGACGCGCCGCGCTTCCTCGCCTATCTCGACGGGGTGCTGCCGCGGCATGCGCAGCTCGCGCCGCTCGCGGCGTTGATCGATCGACAGGTCAGGCCCGCGCTCGCGGCGGCAGCCGGCGCCTCGCCATGAAGGCACTGGTGTTCGCGGCCGGACTGGGCGAGCGCATGCGCCCGCTCACCGACACCACCCCCAAGCCGCTGCTGCACGCCGGTGGCAAGCCACTCATCGCCTGGCACCTGGAGCGGCTGGCCGCGGCGGGCGTCCGCGACGTGGTCGTCAACACCTCCTGGCTGGCTCCGCGTTTCGAGGCCACGCTGGGCGACGGCAGCCGCTGGGGGCTGCGCATCCATTACCTGTACGAGGGTGCCACGCCGCTGGAAACCGGCGGCGGCATGCTCAACGCCCTGGCGCTGCTGGGCGATGGCGAGGCCCCGTTCATCGCCCTCAACGGCGACATCTGGAGCGACCACCCGCTGGCAGGGCTGCCGGTCCCCGGCGGGTCCGCCCACCTGGTCCTGGTCGACAACCCCGAGCACAACCCGCAGGGTGATTTCGTGCTGCGCGCCGGTGGCGGCGTGCATGCGGGCAGCGGGGCGCGCCTGACCTTTTCCGGTATCGGCGTCTACCGCGCGCGCCTGTTCCACGACTGGCGCGGCAGCATCGGCGACGTCGCGGGTGCCGCGGCCACGCCCCCGCGCTTCCGGCTGGCACCCCTGCTGCATGCCGCCATCGCGCGCGGCGAGGTCAGTGGCGAACACCACCGCGGCGCGTGGACGGACGTGGGCACGCCGCAACGGCTGGCGGCGCTGGACGCACGGCTGCGCCTGGGCCATGCAGGGCCGGCGTGACGGGTCTGTCGCGGCCGGCGACGCTGCGCGCGCAGCGTGCGCGGCCCGGCGGCGTATGCTGCTCCGCCGCGTTGCCTGCAGACCACATCCGATGAGACACCCCGACGGGTCGCGGCGTGCACGGCGCGCAATCGTGGCGATGACGGCACTGGCCGGCCTGCTGGCCGCCGGCTGCGGCACCGCCGGCGCGGCGCGTGACGAGCCGCTGCGGGTGATCGTGGTCCGCCATGCCGAAAAGGCCGACGATGGCTCGGCGGACCCGGCGCTGTCGCCACAGGGCATGGCGCGCGCGCGGGCCCTGGCCGACCAGCTCGCCTCGACGCCGCTGGCGGCCGTCTACGCGACCCCGCTGCGGCGTGCGCGGCAGACCGCTGCGCCCGTCGCGCAGCGTCATGGCGTGGCCGTACGGACCTACCCGGCCGACATGGCCGCGGCCGCGCTGGCCGTGCAGCTCCGTGCGCACCGGACCGGCACCGTGCTGGTGGTGGGTCACAGCAACACCGTCCCGGCCCTCGCGTCCGCGCTGTGCGCATGCCCGGTCGCCGCGATCGGCGACGGGACCTACGGCGGGCGCTACGACCTGCGCTTCGGT
>DATINB010000076.1:0-4902 GCA_035474775.1 Luteimonas sp. | reverse complement strand
GGCCGGCGTGTTCGTCAGCATGTTCGACGTCATGCGGCTCTTCGAGCTGCAGAGCGGCTGGTTCTGGCAGAACATCGTGGCGCGCATGCTGCTGAGCGTGGTCCCGATGACCTGGCTCGACGCGGCCAACCTCGGCGCCCTCGACATGGACGGCCCGGGCGCGGTGCTCGGCATCTTCGGGCTGCGGGCGAGCTATTCCACCCTGGCGACGCCCAGCCTGTGGGTCGGTGCTGCCGCCGGCGTGGCCATGCTGCTGGCGGCGGTGCGCCTGCGGCGCTGGCGCGACGAGGGCTGAGCGCCGCGACGCGGGCGTGTCGTCCCGCCCGCGTTGCAACCCCGTCTCCCTCCCGCGCATCCATTGCGTTTCCACATCCACGACTCCGAGGCCCACCATGCGCCATCTCCTGGCTTGTTCCGCGCTCTGCCTGTTGCCGCTGTCGGCGTTCGCGGCCGACCGTTGCGCCCACGCCGCCCCCCGCACGCTGGCGCTCGACCTCGACGGCGTGCGCACGGTGGTCTTCGAGATCGGCAACAGTGCATTGCGGCTCGATGCTGCCCGCGGCGGCGGCGCCGGCGTCACCGGCCGTGCCTGCGCGTCGGACGCCGATCTGCTCCCGCAGCTGCGTCTGACCCAGGCACGCAGCGGCGACCGGCTGGTGGTGCGCGCGGAGCGCAGCGAGCGCGGCGCCGGGTTCGGCTGGGGCGATCGCTATGCGTACATGGCGCTGGCCGCCACGGTTCCGGCCGGCATGGCGGTCGCGCTGGACGTGGGGTCCGGGGACGCCTGGGTGACGGGCGTGGCGTCGCTCGCGCTGGAGGTGGGCTCGGGCGATGCCGAGGTGCGCCGCGTGCCTGGCGCCGTCACCGCCCAGGTCGGCTCCGGCGACGTCACCATCGACGAGGTCGGCAGTCTGGACGTGGGCTCGGTCGGCTCGGGCGACCTGTCCGTACGCCGTGTCCGCGCGGGCGTCGAGGTCGGCAGCATCGGCTCCGGCGACCTGGAGCTGGCGACCGTCGGCGGCGACGTCCGCATCGCCTCCATCGGGTCCGGCGATGCCACCGTGCGCGAGGTCGGTGGCGACGTGGTGCTCGGCTCCATCGGGTCAGGCGACCTGGAGGTGGCGGCAGTCAAGGGTGGGCTGACGGTCCGCTCCAGCGGCAGCGGCTCGGTCGAGCATGCCGGCGTGGCAGGCGCGGTGTCCCTGCCGAAACGGCGCTGAACGCCGGCGGTCAGCCGCCGCCGCCCCCGCCACCGGACTGGATGCCGCCGCGGGTCAACGCCGCAGGATCCAGCAGCCGCGCCAGCTGCTTGGCCGACAGGCCGCTGTCTTCCAGCGCGATGTCGAGCACCGGGCGGTTCTCCGCGTACGCGCGCTTGGCGATCGCGGCCGCCTTTTCGTAGCCGATCAGCGGGTTCAGCGCGGTGACCAGGATGGGATTGCGCGCCAGCGCGGTCTCGATGTTGGCCTGGCGCGGCTTGAGACCGGCGATCGCGCTGTCGGCGAGCAGGCGCATCACGTTGGAGAGCAGCGCGATCGACTCGAGCACGTTGGCGGCGACCAGCGGCAGCATCACGTTGAGCTGGAAGTTGCCGCTCTGGCCGGCGATCGTCACCGCCACGTGGTGGCCCATGACCTGCGCGCAGACCATCGCCGTGGCTTCGGGGATCACCGGGTTGACCTTGCCGGGCATGATCGAGCTGCCCGGCTGCAGCGCCGGCAATTCGACCTCGCCCAGCCCGGCGAGCGGGCCGGAGTTCATCCAGCGCAGGTCATTGGCGATCTTCATCAATGCGACCGCCAACGCGTTGAGCTGGCCGGACAGTTCGACCGCATCGTCCTGGCTCGCGATGCCTTCGAACTTGTCGCGTGCCGAATCGAAGCGGGCTCCCGACAACCCGGACAGCGCCTTGGCCACCGCCGTGCCGAAGCGCGGATCGGCATTGATGCCGGTGCCGATGGCGGTGCCGCCGATCGGCAACCGGCGCAGGCGCTTGAGCGCATCGGCCAGGCGACCTTCCGCGGACGCCAGCTGCGACGACCAGGCGCCGAACTCCTGCGCGAAGGTCAGCGGCATGGCGTCCATCAGGTGCGTGCGCCCGGTCTTGACCAGCGTGCCGAACGCCTTGCCGCGCGCATCGATGGTGCTGCGCAGATGCGCCAATGCCGGGAGCAGGTCCTCGACCACCGCCAGCTGCGCGGCCACGCGGATCGCCGTGGGCACCACGTCGTTTGAACTCTGGCCGAGGTTCACGTGGTCGTTCGGATGGACCGCCTTGCCGGCAGCGGCGGCCAGCGCCGCGATCACCTCGTTGGCGTTCATGTTCGACGAGGTACCGGAGCCGGTCTGGTAGACGTCGATGGGGAACTGCGCATCGTGCTCGCCGGCCGCCACGGCCAGCGCCGCGGTCCGGATCGACTGGGCGATCGCCTTGGGCAGCAGGCCGAGGTCGGCATTGACGGTCGCCGCCGCGGCCTTGACCAGGCCGAGCGCGCGAATGAAGCCGCGCGGCATCGGGCGCCCGGAGACGGGAAAGTTCTGCACCGCGCGCTGGGTCTGCGCACCCCACAGGGCGTCCGCGGGAACCTGCAGTTCGCCCATGCTGTCGTGTTCGGTGCGGTAGCGCGCCTTGGCCATGTCCATGTCCTCCTGGGGGGCCAAGAGCATACCCGCGCGCGATAGAATCCGCGGTCTCCCGCGCGGAACTGCCTGCCATGCCCACGGCGACCGAACTCCAGCTGCTCGCGCTGTCGCCCCTGGATGGCCGCTATGCCGCCAAGGTCGACGCGCTCAGGCCGGTCTTCTCCGAGTACGGCCTGATCCGTGCGCGGGTGCGGGTGGAAGTCGAATGGCTGCTGGCACTGGCAGCCGAGCCCGGCATCGTCGAACTGGCCGCCTTCGCGCCTGCGCAGGTCTCGGCGCTGCGCGCGCTCGCGGTGGACTTCACGGTGGCCGACGCCGCCCGTGTCAAGGCGATCGAACGCACCACCAACCACGACGTGAAGGCCGTCGAGTACTTCATCAAGGAGCGCCTGCAGGGCGATTCCGCCCTCGCGCCCGCGCTCGAGTTCGTGCATTTCGCGTGCACCAGCGAGGACATCAACAACCTCGCCTACGCCCTGATGCTGGACGACGCGCGGCGGACGGTGCTGGCGCCGGCCCTGGCCGCCATCCTGGAGACGCTGCGTGGCATGGCGCATGCGCATGCGGCGGTGCCGATGCTGGCGCGCACGCACGGCCAGACCGCGTCGCCCACCACCGTGGGCAAGGAACTGGCCAACGTGGTGGCGCGTCTGGAGCGCCAGGCCGGGCAGCTCGCCGCGGTGACGCTGTCGGGCAAGATCAATGGCGCGGTCGGCAACTACAACGCCCACGTCGTGGCGTACCCCGGCGTCGACTGGCCAGGCTTCGCGAGCCGGTTCGTGGCGTCGCTCGGGCTCGGCTTCAACCCCTACACCACCCAGATCGAGCCGCACGACGGCATCGCCGAGCTGGCCGATGCGCAGAAGCGCATCGACACCATCTGCATCGACCTCTGCCGCGACGTGTGGGGATACATCTCCCTGGGTTACTTCCGCCAGGCGGTGAAGGACGGCGAGGTCGGCAGCTCGACCATGCCGCACAAGGTCAACCCGATCGATTTCGAGAACGCGGAGGGCAATTTCGGCATCGCCAACGCGCTGCTGGAACATTTTGCCGCCAAGCTGCCGGTGAGCCGCTGGCAGCGCGACCTGACCGACTCCACGGTCCTGCGCGCACTGGGCACCGGCTTCGGGCACGCGCTGGTCGGCTACGACGCGCTGCTGCGCGGCCTCGGCAAGCTGTCGCTCAACCACGAGCGCCTGGCCGCCGATCTCGACGGCGCCTGGGAGGTGCTGGCGGAGGCGGTGCAGACCGTCATGCGCCGGCACGGGTTGCCCAATCCCTACGAGCAGCTGAAGGCCTTGACCCGTGGCCAGGGCATCAGCGCCGGGTCGATGCGCCGCTTCGTGGAGTCGCTGGATTTGCCGGAGGATGCGCGCCGCGACCTGCTCGCCCTCACGCCCGGCGGCTACACGGGCCTGGCCGCGGTGCTGGCGCGCGACGTCTAGTCCGCGCCGTCGACGGCCGGGCCGCGCCCTGTCCCAGCGCCGGCGAATGAGGGCGACCACACCGGGTAGGCTTGCACCATGGACGACATGATCGAGATCGACGCCCGGGCGCACACGCCCCTGGGCATGCCGCCGGCGCGTTTCCTGCGCGATTTCTGGCAGAAGCGGCCCCTGCTGGTGCGTGGCGCCTTCCCGCACTTCGCGTCGCCCGGCTTCGTGCCCCCGCTTACCCCAGAAGACCTGGCGGGACTGGCCTGCGAGGACGCGGCACTGTCGCGGCTGATCCATCACGAGCGCGCCACCGATGGCTGGACCGTCCGCAGCGGGCCGTTCGAGGAGTCGGAGTTCCCGGCGCTCGGCGACCGCGACTGGACGCTGCTGGTGCAGGACGTCGACAAGTGGGACGGCGACGTCGCCGCGCTGCTGGACGCCTTCGCATTCCTGCCGCGCTGGCGGATCGACGACATCATGGTCAGCTTCGCTGCCACCGGCGGCTCGGTCGGGGCCCACGTCGACCAGTACGACGTGTTCCTCCTGCAGGGCCAGGGCCATCGCCGCTGGCAGATCGACGCCGGGCAGGCGCCGCCCCGCGCATTCCGCGACGACGTGGAGCTCAAGTTGCTGCGCTCGTTCGTGCCCAGCCACGACTGGGTACTGGCGCCCGGCGACATGCTCTACCTGCCACCCGGCGTGCCGCACCACGGCGTGGCGCTGGATCCGTGCCTCACCTTTTCCGTGGGCATGCGCGCGCCGTCCACCGCGGAACTGATGGGTGACTACATCGATACCCTGGTCGCCGGCGCGGACGAGT
>DATINB010000075.1:0-5274 GCA_035474775.1 Luteimonas sp. | reverse complement strand
CGGCGCAGGCCATCGGCTCAGGGGTCGACCCGGGGACGGCCCCGCGTCGCGTCCGCCGGCGGGAAGCCATAGAGCGCCGCCGGCGTGTCGACCAGCACCAGACGCCGCAGCGCGGACGTGGGCAGCCACGCGTGCAGCGTGTCGAGCAGTTCGCCGGGCGCGATGGCGCGGTAGGCACTGACGCCCCACCGTCCCGCCTCCGGCTGCCGGGCCGTGTGGGGCCAGTCGCTGCCCCACAGGAGCGAGGCCGGGGCGGCCTCGACGAACGCCCGTGCCCAGGCGCCGGCCGATCCGGGCGCCGCCAGCCGGTAGGGCGCCGACAGCTTCACGAGGACGCGTCCGGTGCGCAGCAGGTCGGCCACGGTGGCGGCGCCGCCGTCGCGGGGGTCGCCGTCCACCAGCGCGAAGTGGTCGAGCACGACCTTCACCGGCAGGGTGGCCAGCCGGTCGGCCAGGACCCGGACGACGCCCGCAGCGGCATAGAGCTGCAGGTGCCATCCGAGGTCCGCGATGCGTGCGCTCCACCGCGCCAGCAGGTCGTCGAGCGCAGCGGCGTCCTGGCGGCCCGAACTCTCGAGGTTGATGCGGACGCCGCGCGCGCCGCGCGCATGCATCCGCCGCAGCGCGTCCGGCGCGACGTCCTCGGGCGGCACGACCACGCCACGGGCGGCGCCGTCCAGGCGTTCCAGGCTGTCGAGCGTGCAGCGGTTGTCGGTGCCGTAGACGCTGGGTTGCACGATCACCGCGCGTTGCAGCCCCAGACCCGACAGGTGCCGGCGCAAGGCGTCCAGGGAGGCGGGACCGGGCGTGTAGTGGCGTTGCGCCACCATGGGATAGGCCTCCGGCGTGCCGATGACGTGGACATGGCAGTCGCACGCGCCGGCGGGCAGCGCGGTGTCCGGTGCGTCCGGGACGTGGTGCGTCTCAGCCGCCGACATGGTCGTCCGCGCTCGCCAGGCGGCGCGCGAAGGCCCGCCCCGTGGCGCCGGTGCCCAGGGCGCCGCCGACGTCGCGTGTCGCCTCGCCCGCCCGGATGGCGGCGGCGGCGGCGTGCTCGATGGCCTGCGCCGCCGCGACGAACGCGGGCAGACCGCGCCGCTGTCCGTGCCAGCCGAGCAGCTGGCCGGCCGACAGGATCAGCGAGAACGGATTGGCGACGTCCTGGCCCGCGATGTCGGGCGCCGAGCCGTGCGCGGCCTGGCCCATGGCGTGGTCCTGGCCCGCGTTGAGCGATCCCCCCAGTCCCAGGCTGCCCGACAGCTCCGCCGTCAGGTCCGACAGGATGTCGCCGAACATGTTGGTGGTCACGATGACGTCGAACTTCCGCGGGTCGCGCACCACGTGGGCCATCATGGCGTCGACGATGTAGTCGTCGACGCGCACCTCGGGAAAGCGCTTGGCCATGCGCTGGCATTCCTCGATGAACATGCCGTCGCCGATCTTCAGCACGTTGGCCTTGTGGACGATGCTCACGTGGCGGCCGCGCGTCATGGCCAGCTCGAAGGCGGATGCCGCGATGCGCGCGCAGCACACCCGCGTGATGCGCCGCAGCGACACCACCACGTCGGGCGTGATGAGCATCTCGCTGCCGCCGGAGGCGATGTTGCGGTCGGCATAGAACCCCTCGGTGTTCTCGCGCACCACCACCAGGTCGAATTCGCCGACCTTCTGCGGGAGCCCGCTCCAGGTGCGCGCGGGCCGGATGTTGGCGTAGAGGTCGAGTTCCTTGCGGAAGAACTTGGAAGGATTGATCTCGCCCCGGGCCTCGTCCTTGAAGTCGTAGGTCGCCATCGGGCCGAGCATCAGGCCGTCGGCGGCCTTGACCTTGGCGAGCAGGTCCGGCGTGACGGTCGCGCCGTGGCGCCGCAGGCTCTCGTGGCCCGCCACGTCGTGATCGAATTCGAGCGCGAGTCCGAAGCGCGAGGACGCGGCCGCCAGCACCTCGATCGTCGCGGCCATGGTCTCCGGACCGATGCCGTCGCCGGGGAGTACAACGATTTTCATGGGAGTGTTCCAGTGGGTTGGTGATTCGTGCGGGACTCAGTCGAGGATCGTTCCCGTGGCCTTGATCAGGCGCGCGTACTTGGCGACCTCCGCGCGCACGAACTGCTCGAAACGCTCCGGCGTCATCGGCGACACGGCACTGCCTTCGGCCTCGAAGCGCGCCTTCAGGTCGGGCGTCACGATGATCCGGTTGATCTCCTCGGACAGGCGCCGGACGATGTCCTCGGGGGTGGCGCGCGGGGCGAAGTACCCGCCCCACAGGCTGAAGTCGAAGCCCGGCAGGGTGTCGGCGACCGGCGGCACCTGCGGCAGGCCGGCCAGCCGTGCCGGGGTCGAGACCGCCAGCGCCCGGACCCGGCCGCCCTGCAGGTGCGGCACGATCGACGACGCGCTGGCGAAGAAGAACTGCACCTGCGCGCCGATCAGGTCGGTGATGGCCTGGCCGGCGCCCTTGTAGGGCACGTGGGTCATCTCGGTGCCGGTGCCCGCGGCCAGCGCCGCCGCCGCCAGGTGGCCGGGGGTGGCGGTGCCGGAGGAGGCGTAGGCCACGCGGCCGGGCGCATCCCGCGCGCCCTTGACCAGGTCCGCGACGCTCTGGAAGGGCGAGCCCGACGGCACGGCCAGCACCAGCGGCGCGTTGCCCACCAGCGCCACCGGGCGCAGGTCCTTGAGCGCGTCGTAGCCCGGGTTCTTCATGGCGGTGCCGTTGATGGCGATCTCGCCGGTCTGGCCCAGCAGCAGCAGGTGGCCGTCGGCCGGTGCCCTGGCCACCAGCCTGGCGCCCAGTGCCCCGGTGGCGCCCGGGCGGTTGTCGACGATCACGGACTGCCCCAGCGCGCGCGCGAGGCGATCGCCCACGAGGCGCGCGAAGACGTCGCCCTGGCCGCCGGGCGCGTACGGCACGATCACGGTCACGGTGCGCTCCGGCCAGGTCGCGGCGCGGACGTTGCCGGCCAGGGCGAGGGCCGCGCCGGCGGCGCACGCGCCGAGCAGCCGGCGCCGGTCGAGTTCGAAGGGGGTCATGGGAACAGGCTCCTGTACGGGATCGGGATCGTTCAGCGCAGCTGCATGCCGGGCTTGTTGGCGACGTCGCGCCACAGCGCAAGCTCCTTGCCCAGCTCGGCCGCGAACGCGGCGGGCGTCAGGCGGATCGGGTCGGCGCCTTCGTGCAGCAGGCGGCCTTTCACCGGTTCGGCGGCGGCGGCGTCGTTCACCACCGCGTTGAGCGCCGCCACGACGGCCGGCGGCGTCCCCGCCGGCGCGAGCACGCCCCACCAGGTGGTGACGTCGTAGCCCGGCACGCCCGATTCCGCCAGCGTGGGCAGCGCTGGAAACAGCGGCGAGCGGCGGGCGCTGGTCACGGCCAGCAGGCTCAGCTTGCCGTCCTTCAGGTGGGTCTGGATCGTCGGCACGGTCGCGAAGAACAGGTCGACCCGCCCGGCCAGCAGCTCGACCGTCGCGGGCGCGCTGCCCTTGAAGGGCACGTGCGTCATCGCGAGCCCGGTCTTCTGGCGGAACATCTCGCCGGCCAGGTGGTTGATGCTGCCGTTGCCGGCCGAGCAATAGTTCAGCCCCTCGGGCCTCGCCTTCGCGGCGGCCACCAGCTCGGCGATGCCGGACACCCCCAGGGCCTTGTTGGCCACCACCAGCAGCGGGCCGCGCCCGATCATGGCGATCGGGCTGAAATCCCTGATCGGATCGAAGGGCAGTTTCGGCTCGATGGCGGCATTGGTCGCGAAGGTCGAGGTCGCGAACAGCAGGGTGTGGCCGTCCGCCGGCGCCTTGGCGACCAGGTTGGCGCCGATCGCGCCGCCCGCGCCGCCCCGGTTGTCGACGACGACGGGTTGTCCGAGGCGTTCGGACATGGTCTTGGCGATGTCGCGCGCGATGCTGTCGGTGCCGCCACCGGCCGCGAAGGGCACGACCAGCGTGATGGCGCGCGTCGGCCATGGGGCCTGCGCCCGGGCGGGCGCGAGACCGGGCACGGCCAGGACGGCGAGCGTGGCCAGCAGCACCTGCCGGCGGCGATGGGAAAGGGTCATGGTGTCTCCGTCGTTTCTTGCCGCGCCACCGTGACGAAGGACGTCGGGACGGTGGCCGGTGCAGCGCATGATCGATCGGCCGGCGGTCACTGTAAATTGCAAAGAAGCTTCGCATTGATACGCTCGGCGCATGAATTTCGATCTGTCCGACCTGCGCGCCTTCGTCTGCGTCGCCGACCTGGGAAGCTTCCGCGCCGCTGCCGAGGCGCTGCACCTGTCGCAGCCGGCGCTTTCGCGACGCGTCGACAAGCTCGAACAGGCACTCGGCTTCCGGCTGTTCGAGCGCACCACGCGCAAGGTCGACCTCAACGCGATGGGACGGGCCTTCCTGCCCCGGGCGCGGCACGTGCTCGGCGAACTGGAGTCGGCGCTGCTGGGCATGGTGGACCTGTCCGCGCGCATCCACGGCCTGGTGACCGTGGCGTGCATCCCGTCGGCGGTGGACAACTTCATCTCCGGCGTGGTGCGCGATTTCCACCGTCGGCTGCCCGGCATCCGGGTGCGGCTGCTGGACCAGCCCGCGCCCGACATCCTGCTGTCGGTGGCGCGGTCGGAGGCCGACTTCGGCATCACCTACCTGGGCCTCCAGGAACCCGACCTGGAATTCGAGCGGCTCGTCGACGAACCGTTCGTGCTGGCCTGCCGGGGCGACCACTCGCTCGCGCGCCGGCGCCGGGTGCGCTGGGCCGAACTGGCCGAGCACGACTGCGTGGTGCTCGCGCCGGGCAGTGGCAACCGGCTGCTGATGGACCAGGGCCTGGCACACGTGGCGGCCAAGCCGCGCTGGACCTGCGAGGTCCAGCACGTGCCGGCGCAGCTCAGCCTGATCGAGGCCGGCGTCGGGGTCGGCGCCGTGCCCAAGCTGGCGCTGGCCGGCGGCGCCGGTGCCGCGCTGGTCGGCGTGCCGCTGGTCGAACCCGCGCTCGCGCGCAGCGTGGGCATCGTGCGCCGCCGGGGACGCCCCGCCGGTGCCGCCGCGCAGGCGTTCCACGACGCGCTCGTGGCGGCCCACCGTTCCCACGACGTGCCGGCGCGCGCTGTCCGGCCCCGCGCGGAACCGGCGGCCTGACGGCCGTCGTCGGCGGCGCGCCGGCGTGGGTCAGGACAGCGCGGCGACCGGGGCCGGCGCCGCGAACAGCGCGTCCACCCGCGGCCATTCCGCCAGCCGCCACGCGCGCGCGATGACCGCGTCCATCTCCGCCGCCCCGGCCCCCCGGGCGTAGGCGCC
>DATINB010000074.1:0-1933 GCA_035474775.1 Luteimonas sp. | reverse complement strand
GCCGTCGAGGTGCTGTCGGCCGAGAAGACCTATCCCAATGGCACGCAGGCCCTGCTGCCGGTCGACCTGACCATCGCCGAGGGCGAGTTCGTCACCCTGCTCGGGCCCTCGGGCTGCGGCAAGAGCACCCTGCTCAAGATGGTCGCGGGCATGCTGGAGCCCACCGACGGCCGGCTGCTGGTCTGGCGCAAGCCGGTGCAGCAGATCGATGCCAGCGGGCGCCGCATGGCCTTCGTCTTCCAGTCGCCCACGCTGATGCCGTGGGCCAGCGTGCGCACCAACGTGCGCCTGCCGCTGGACCTGGCCGGCGTGCCGCGCGGCGAGGGCGATGCGCGCGTCGACGAGGTGCTGGCGCTGGTCGGGCTCGACCGTTTCGCCGCCGCGCTGCCCAGCGCGCTGTCGGGCGGCATGCAGATGCGGGTCTCGATCGCGCGCGGGCTGGTGACGCGGCCCGACCTGCTGCTGATGGACGAGCCCTTCGGCGCGCTCGACGAGATCACGCGCCACAAGCTCGACGCCGAGCTGCTGGCCCTGTGGCGCGAGAAGAAGCTGACCGTGATCTTCGTGACGCACTCGATCCACGAGGCGGTGTTCCTGTCGACCCGCGTGGTGATGATGGCGGCGCGGCCCGGTCGCGTGGTGGAGCAGTTCGTCATCGACGAGCCGCATCCGCGCACGGCGGACTTCATGGTGTCGCCGCAGTTCAGCCGGCATGCGCGGCGGCTGCAGGACAGCCTGCTGCGCGCCAGCACGGAGCAGGTCTCGTGAGCGCGGTGGTCGAGTCCGCCGTGCCGGCGACCAGCCAGCGGCCCGCGCCGGTCGCGGTGCCCGCCCCGGCGGTGGCCGTCGCCGCGCCCGTGGTCGAGGCATCGCCCCGGATGCCGGCGCGCCGGCGGCCGCCGCTGCTGGGCCGCCCGCGCGTCCAGCGCGTGGTCTATCCGCTGCTGGTGGGCGTGGTGCTGATGGCGCTGTGGCAGATCGCCGTCACGGCGATGGAGCTGCCGCCCTATCTGGTGCCCTCGCCGCTCCTGATGATGCAGACCCTGGTCACCGACTGGGTGCCATTGGGCAACGCGCTGCTGGTGACCTTGAAGATCACCCTGCTGTCCTTCGCCGTGGCCACCGTGGCGGGCGTGCTGATCTCGTTCCTGTTCGTGCAGAGCAAGCGCATCGAGACCGCGCTGTTCCCCTACGCGGTGCTGCTGCAGGTGACGCCGATCGTGGCCGTCGCGCCGCTGATCATCATCTGGGTGCGCAACCCGACGGCGGCCATGACGATCTGCGCCGCGCTGGTCGCGCTGTTCCCCATCATCAGCAACACCACGCTCGGCCTGCGCAGCGTCGACCCCGATCTGCAGGCCTACTTCCGGCTCAACCGGGCGACCCGCTGGCAGCAGCTGGTGCGCCTGCGCATCCCGAGCGCGCTGCCGTACTTCTTCGGCGGCCTGCGCATCTCCAGCGGCCTGGCGCTGATCGGCGCGGTGGTGGCGGAGTTCGTCGCCGGCACCGGCGGCTCCGGCGCGGGCCTGGCCTACCAGATCCTGCAGGCCGGCTTCCAGCTCAACATCCCGCGCATGTTCGCCGCGCTGCTGCTGATCTCGCTGACCGGCGTCGCGCTGTTCGCGGCCATGGCCTGGCTGACCCAGCGCGCGCTCGGCGGCTGGCACGCCAGCGAGCTGTCGCAGGACTGACGCGCCGCCGCCGCCGCCCGCACCCCTTCTTTCCGAGAACGCCATGAACGCCATCCCCGACCCGACCCCGAACGACCCGCCCGCCACCATCCTCGCGCTGATGGACGAGCTGCCCGATCTCGACTGGATCACCGACGCCGGTCGCGTCGCCCGGCTGTCGCAGGACTTCGCCTGGTTCAGCCCGGTGCTCGATCGCCAGCTCAAGGACAAGCGCGCCGACGCGGTGGTGCGTCCTCGCACCG
>DATINB010000073.1:0-3523 GCA_035474775.1 Luteimonas sp. | reverse complement strand
CGGCCACGTCAACCTGGACACCATCCCGTGGGTCATCTATACCGAGCCGGAGATCGCCTGGGTCGGCAAGACCGAACAGCAGCTCAAGGAAGACGGCACGCCGTACAAGACCGGCAGCTTCCCGTTTGCCGCACTTGGCCGCGCCGTCGCGATGGCCGAACCGGCCGGCTTCGTGAAGGTGATCGCACACGCGGAAACCGACCGCGTGCTCGGCCTGCACCTGGTCGGCGTGGGCGTGTCCGAGCTGGTGCACGAAGGCGTGCTCACGATGGAGTTCAAGGGCTCCGCCGACGACCTCGCCCGCATCTGCCATGCCCATCCCACCCTCTCGGAGGCGGTGCACGATGCGGCCATGGCCGTGCACAAGCGGGCGATCCACAAGACCAACTGAGCGGCGCGCGGGCAACCACGCCCACCGTCGGACCACCACGCGCCCGCAGTGCCGCCGTCATGACGGATGCTGCGGGCGTCGTCTTTCCAGGACCTCCATGCAGTCCATCTGCGTCTACTGCGGCTCCAACCCGGGCAACCGGCCGATTTTCGCCGAGCGTGCGCTGGCGCTGGGCACGCGCATCGCCCGGGACGGCCTGGCGCTGGTCTACGGCGGCGGCAACGTCGGGCTGATGGGCATCGTGGCCGATGCGGTGCTGGAAGCCGGCGGCGACGTCGTCGGGGTGATTCCCGAGCAGCTGGTGAATTGGGAGGTGGCGCATCGCGGTCTGACGCGCCTGGAGGTGGTGGAGTCCATGCACGCGCGCAAGCAGCGCATGTTCGAGCTGGCCGATGGCTTCGTGGCGTTGCCGGGCGGCTTCGGCACGCTCGACGAGATGTTCGAGATGCTCACCTGGCGCCAGCTGGGCCTCGGCCAGAAGCCCTGCGCGTTCCTCGACGTGGACGGCTTCTATGCCCCGCTGATGACGATGATCGACGGCATGGTGGCGACGCGGTTCCTGCACCCCGACCAGCGCCAGGACCTGTGGCATGGCGAGGACATGGACGCCATGCTCGAATGGATGCGCGATTACGAACCGGCCAGCGCCTCCAAGTGGCTCGACGAGAAACACGGCCACGTTGCACCGTGATGCGGCCGGCGGCACGCGCCGGCGTGCGAGGCGCCCTTTGCAGGCCGGCCACCGGCACCACCCGAGATCCGACATGACCCTGCCCGCACGCTTCCGCAGCTTCCGCATCCACGACGACGCCGACGGCCATCGCGCCGGGTTGGAATCGATCGCCCTCGACGACCTCGCGCCGGGCGAACTGGTGATCCGGGTCGCGCATTCGTCGGTCAACTTCAAGGACGCCCTCGCCGGCACCGGCAAGGGCCGGATCCTGCGCCGCGCGCCGCTGGTCGGCGGCATCGACGTGGCCGGGCACGTGGTGGCGTCCACGTCGCCCGCGTTCCGCGAAGGCGACGCGGTGCTGGTCACCGGCAGCGGGCTCAGCGAGACGCGTGATGGCGGCTATGCCGAGTACGCGCGGATCGAGGCCGCCTGGGCCATCGCGCTGCCGGACGGCCTGGACCTGCGCGAGAGCATGGTCATCGGCACCGCCGGCTTCACCGCGGCGCTGGCGCTGCTGCGGATGACCGAGAACCGCCAGCACCCTGGCCTCGGGCCGCTGGCGGTCACCGGGGCCACCGGTGGCGTCGGCTCGCTGGCGGTCGACATCTTCAGCCGCGCCGGTTACGCCGTGCACGCCGTCAGCGGCAAGCCGGAGCAGGCCGACTACCTGCGTGCGATCGGTGCCAGCGAGGTCATCGGCCGCGACGCGCTGGCGACCACGCGCCCGATGGAATCCACGCGCTTCGGCGGCGGCCTCGACAACGTCGGCGGCGGCATGCTGGCCAGCCTGCTCGCGCAGACCGCGCCGTACGGCAACGTCGCGAGTGCGGGCCTGGCGGCATCCCACGACCTGCCGGCCACCGTCATGCCCTTCATCATCCGCGGCGTCTCGCTGCTGGGAGTGGCCTCGGCCGGTACCGCGCGCGACATCCGCGAGGAGGTCTGGCGCCGCCTGGCGGGCGACTGGAAGCCGCGCCACCTGGACCGCATCTGCACGCGCGAGATCGGACTGGACGGCCTGCCGGAGGTGTTCGACGCCATGCTCGCCGGCGGTTCGCATGGCCGCACGCTGGTCAGCCTGTAACCGGTTGCAGCCCCGTCGTGCGTGGCTACAATCAGGTCGGCACTTTTCGAGGCTCCCATGGCGCGCATCCTGATCGTCGATGATTCGCCTTCGCAGCTGATGGGCATCCGCCGCATCGTCGAGAAGCTGGGACACCAGGCACTGACCGCGGAAGATGGCGCCGCGGGCGTCGAGGCGGCCAAGCGCGAGCTGCCGGACCTGATCCTGATGGACGTGGTGATGCCCAACCTCAACGGGTTCCAGGCCACGCGCTCGATCAGCCGCGAGCCGACCACCCGCCATATCCCGGTGATCCTGGTCACCACCAAGGACCAGGACACCGACCGCGTGTGGGGCATGCGCCAGGGCGCCAAGGCGTACCTGACGAAGCCGTTCAGCGAAAGCGAATTGTCGGCCGCCATCGCCGGCACCATCGGCGACGGCGTAGCCCCGCCCGCCTGACCCCCGGCGCGATGCCGGGTCCGTCGCGGTGCGTGCGTCAGCGCGCCCGCCAGTCTTCGCCGAATGCCGCCTGCAACTGTACGTACGCCTCGCGCTGGGCGTCGGTGCGCGGAGGCGGCGCCTGCACTTCGAGTTCCACGATCTGGTCGCCTGCCGTGCCACCCGCGGCCGTCGCCGGTAGCCCGCGACCGCGCAGCCGCAGCTTGCGGCCGGCCTCCGAGCCGGGCGGAACCCTGAGCTCCACCGGGCCGCCCAACGTGGGCACCGCCACCGTGGCTCCCAACGCAGCCTGCCACGGCGCCACCGGAAGCGCATGGATGATGTTGCGGCCGTCCACCTCGAACTGCGGGTGCGCGGCATGCTCGATTTCCAGCAGGAGGTTGCTGCCCTGCTCGCCCTGCCCGGCCAGGCGGATCACCTGACCCGGCGCGATGCCGGCGGGGACGCGCACGTCGAGCGTGCGTCCCGCGACCGTGACGCGCACGGTGTCGCCCCGGAACACCGTCTCCAGCGGCACCGCGAGCCGCGCGCGGGTCTCGCCTCGGGGTATTGGCCCATGGCCCGCGCCGCCACGGCCCGCACCCGCGCCCGGCCCGGCACCGGCCTGGCGCCGGAACAGCGTCTCGAAGAAATCGCTGAAGCCGCTGCCGGCGCCACCGCCGGCGAACACTTCCTCGTAATCGAACCCGGGCTGGGTCCCCTGGCCGAAACCGCCGGACGGCGACTGCACTTCGTCGCCCGGTTTGTAGCCACGCGCGCGCAGCTGGTCGTAGGCCTTGCGCTTGGCCGGGTCGCGCAGCGCCTCGTAGGCCTCGTTGACCGCCTTGAAGCGCTCCTCGGCGCCGGCCTCCTTGCTCACGTCGGGGTGGAACTTGCGCGCCAGGCGACGATAGGCGGTCTTGATCTCGGCATCGCCCGCGGTCGCGCCGACGCC
>DATINB010000072.1:0-2696 GCA_035474775.1 Luteimonas sp. | reverse complement strand
CGTGCGGTGCGGCTGGAATCCGTGGCCGACGTGGTGTCGACGACCGGACCCAGCGAAATCCACCGCGCCGACCAGGTCCGCGTGGCCATCGTGTCCGCCAACCTGCGCGACATCGACCTTGGCACCGCGGTCGAAGAAGTGCGGCGCATGGTCGACCAGCGCCCGCTGGGGCCGGAGGTGGGCATGCACATCGGTGGCCAGGGCGAGGAACTCGCCGATTCGGTGCGCTCCCTGCTGTTCGCATTCGGCCTGGCGATCTTCCTGGTGTACCTGGTGATGGCGTCGCAGTTCGAGTCGCTGCTGCATCCGTTCGTGATCCTGTTCACCATCCCGCTGGCCATGGTCGGCGCGGTACTCGCCCTGCTGCTCACCGGCAACTCCATCTCGGTGGTGGTCTTCATCGGGCTGATCCTGCTGGTGGGCCTGGTGACCAAGAACGCGATCATCCTGATCGACAAGGTCAACCAGCTGCGCGAGAGCGGAATCCCCAAGTCCGAGGCGTTGATCGAAGGCGCCCGCTCGCGCCTGCGTCCGATCATCATGACCACGCTGTGCACGCTGTTCGGCTTCCTGCCGCTCGCGGTGGCGATGGGCGAGGGCGCCGAGGTGCGCTCGCCGATGGCGATCACCGTGATCGGTGGCCTGCTGGTGTCCACGCTGCTGACGCTGGTGGTCATCCCGGTGGTCTACAACCTGCTGGACCGTCGCCCCGATGCGCACTACCGGTCCCGCGCGCGGCGCGTCGGACCCGCGGGCCCGCAGCAGGCGGGAGTCCCGGCGGGATGAGCATCGCGGAACTCAGCCTGAAGCGCCCGGTCACCACGGTGATGCTGTTCCTGTCCATGTGCGTGGTCGGGTTGATCGCCTCGGTGCGGTTGCCGCTGGAAGCGCTGCCCGACGTGTCGGCGCCGTTCCTGTTCGTGCAGCTGCCCTATTCCGGGTCCACGCCCGAGGAGGTCGAGCGCACCGTGCTGCGCCCGGTCGAGGAGACGCTGGCCACCTTGACCGGTCTCAAACGGCTGCGCGGCGAGGCCACCGCCGACGGCGCCAGCATCTTCATCGAGTTCAGCAACTGGGACCGCGACATCGCGATCGCGGCCTCCGAGGCGCGCGAACGCATCGACGCGATCCGCGGCGAGCTGCCCGACGATTTCCAGCGCTACTTCGTGCTCAAGTTCTCCACCGCCGACCAGGCCGTGTTGCGCGTGCGACTGGCAGGGGAGACCGACCTCACCGGCGCCTACGACCTGATCGACCGCGAGATGAAGCGGCGCATCGAGCGCATTCCAGGGGTTGCGCGCGTGGAGGTGAGCGGCGCTCCCCCCAACGAAGTGGAGATCGCCATCGACCCCGGCCGGCTCACCGCCCATGGCCTGAACCTCAACCAGCTCACCACCCGCCTGCGCGACGTCAACTTCTCGGTGTCCGCGGGCCAGGTCGAGAACGGCGGCCAGCGGCTGCGGGTGCAGCCGGTCGGCGAACTGAACGACCTCGAGCAGCTGCGCGACCTCAGGCTCGACGCCAGCGGCCTGCGCCTGGGCGACATCGCCGTCGTCCAGCTCAAGCCTGCGCGCATGGACTACGGCCGGCGCCTCGACGGCCGGGCCGCGGTCGGCATCGACGTCTTCAAGGAACGCAACGCCAACCTGGTCGAGGTGACGCGGCTGGTGCTCGCGGAGATCAGCCGTATCCAGGCCGAGCCCGGCCTGGCCGGCATCGACGTCAAGGTGATCCACGACCAGGGCAAGGAGGTGACCAGTTCGCTGCTGGAACTCGGCGAAGCCGGGCTCATCGGACTGCTGCTCTCGATCGCCGTGCTGTTCTTCTTCCTGCGCCACTGGCCATCGACGCTGATGGTGACGCTGGCGATCCCGATCTGCTTCATCATCACCCTCGGCTTCATGTACTTCGCCGGCGTGACCCTCAACGTGCTGACGCTGATGGGCCTGCTGCTCGCGGTCGGCATGCTGGTCGACAACGCCGTGGTGGTGGTCGAGAGCATCTACCAGGAGCGCGAGCGCATGCCCGACCAGCCGGTCTGGGCCTCCATCGTGGGCACCCGCAACGTGGCCATCGCATTGTCGGCCGGCACGTTGTGCCACTGCATCGTGTTCGTGCCCAACCTGCTCGGCGAGACCAACCAGATCAGCATCTTCATGTCGCAGATCGCGATCACCATCTCGGTGTCGCTGCTGGCCTCGTGGCTGGTCGCGGTGAGCCTGATCCCGATGCTGTCGGCGCGCATGAAGACGCCGCCGGCGGTCAATACGACCACCGGGCTGATCCCGGCCCTGCAACGTCGCTATGCGGTGCTGCTGCGCTGGACGCTGGAGCGCCGCGGATGGAGCGTGCTCGGCATCGTGCTGATCGTGGCCGCCAGCGTGTATCCCATGATGCACACCAAGTTCGACATGTTCGGCGGCGGCGACGGCAAGGAAGTCAACCTCTTCTACCAGTGGAAGGGCAGTTACACGAAGGCGCAGATGGCCGAGGAGGTCGGACGCGTGGAGGCCTACCTGGGCCGCAACCGCGCTCGCTTCGACATCGTGCAGCTGTATTCGTACTACAGCGAGCAGGGCGGGGCATCGACCCTGATCACCTTCGACGACGCGGTCGGCGACACCAAGCCGACCATGGACCTGATCAGCAAGGAACTGCCGAAATCCGCGCGCGCGGAGATCGGCGTCGACAACAAC
>DATINB010000071.1:0-2112 GCA_035474775.1 Luteimonas sp. | reverse complement strand
AGGGCGACGACAAGGGCCAGATCGAGTCCAAGTCGAAGGCGCTCGAAGAGGCCGCGCAGGCGCTCTTCGCGGCCGCGGCCGCGGCCTCCGGCGGTGCAGGCGGCGCCCCGGCGGGCGAGGGTGGCCCGGCCGGCGCTGCCGGCGACGACGTGGTCGACGCGGAGTTCACCGAGGTCAAGGACGACGAGAAGAAATAATCCAGTCCAGCCTGGATGACCCATCGACGGCGGATGCGCAGGCATCCGCCGTTTTCCTTCCGGCTACGGCCCCGCTCCTGCCAACACACCGAGTGCCATGAGCAAACGCGACTACTACGAAGTGCTGGGCGTGGCCCGGACCGCCAGCGACGACGAGCTGAAGCAGGCCTACCGTCGCCGTGCGATGAAGCTGCACCCCGATCGCAACCCCGGCGACTCCACCGCGGAGGCTGCCTTCAAGGAATGCAAGGAGGCCTACGAGGTCCTGTCCGACGGTGGGCGTCGTCGCATGTACGACCAGCATGGGCACGCTGCGTTCGAGCATGGCATGGGCGGCGGCAACGCCGGCCCCGGGGGGTTCGGCGGCGCCGACATGGGTGACATCTTCGGCGACATCTTCGGCAACATCTTCGGCGGCGGCGCGGGTGGTGCGCGCGGTGGCGTGCGGCGCGGCGCCGACATCGGCTACGTGATGGAGCTCGACCTGGAGGAGGCGGTCGCCGGTATCGAGAAGCGCATCGAACTGCCCACCCTCGCGGAGTGCGAGCCCTGCAAGGGCACGGGGTCCGAGGATGGCAAGCTGGAGACATGCGACACCTGCCAGGGCAGGGGCCAGGTGCGCTTCCAGCGCGGCATCTTCTCCATGCAGCAACCGTGCCCGCAATGCCACGGCCGCGGCAAGACCTTCAAGAGCCCCTGCACCTTGTGCCACGGCAACGGACGGGTCGAGGAGGAGAAGGTGCTGTCGGTCAAGATTCCCGCCGGCGTCGACAGCGGCGACCGCATCCGGCTGACCGGCGAAGGGGAGGCCGGGCCTGCCGGGTCCGCACCGGGCGACCTGTACGTGGAGGTCCGCGTGCGCGAACACGCCATCTTCGTCCGCGATGGCGACGACCTGCATTGCGACGTGCCGATCCGGCTCTCGCAGGCCGCGCTCGGCGACACCGTCCGCGTGCCGACCCTGAAGGGCGAGGCCGAGATCCGCATCCCGGTGGAGACGCAGACCGGCCGGGTGTTCCGCCTCCGCGAGAAGGGTGTCCGGTCCGTGCGCAGCCGCAGTACCGGCGACCTCTACTGCAAGGTGGTGGTCGAAACACCGGTCAACCTGACCTCGGAACAGCGCGAGCTGCTCGAGCGGTTCGAGGCCACCTTCAACAGCGAGAACGCCAGGCGCCATTCGCCGCGTTCGAGCACCTTCGTCGACGGCGTGCGTGGTTTCTGGGATCGCATGACCTCCTGATGGCGTCCACCACCGCCCCGATGCCGATCGCCACCCGCCTTCTCATCCACGGTGCCAATGGACGCATGGGCCAGGCGCTGCTGCGTCTGTGCAGTGCCGACGCGACCTGCCGGGTGGTGGCCGCGGTCACCCGGCGATCGCCGGCCCAGCGCGTCGTCGACGGCGTGCCCTGGTTCGCGGCGACAGAGTTGCCCGGCGTGCCTGCATTCGACGTGGCGATCGATTTCAGCCTGCCCGAAGGCTTTGCGGCGCTCGTCGCGCAGTGCGTCGCGCGCGGCGCTGCCGTGGTCTCGGGGACGACGGGCCTCGATGCCACGCAGGTGGCGGCGCTCCAGGCCGCGTCGGCGACCGTCCCGGTGCTGTGGGCGTCGAACTTCAGTCTCGGCGTGGCGGTGCTCGAGGACCTCGTGGCGCGCGCCGCCGCGGCGTTGCCCGGATGGGACTGCGACATCGTCGAGGCACACCACGCGGCGAAGCTGGATGCACCGTCGGGAACGGCCCTCTCGCTGGGCGCGGCGGCGGCTGCGTCCCGCGGCGGCGTCGCGCCGCACTACGCCAGCGTCCGCGCCGGCGACATCGTCGGCGAACACACCGTCCAGTTCGCCACCGCCGGCGAGCGCCTGGAGCTGGTGCATCGCGCCGGCAATCGCGAGGTATTCGCGCGCGGCGCGCTGC
>DATINB010000070.1:0-3945 GCA_035474775.1 Luteimonas sp. | reverse complement strand
CAACACCAGGTTGTTGGTGATGCGCGACTCCGGCGCCCGCGGCGGCAGGCTGTCGTCGCGGCCACGGAAGTGCAGCACGAGCCCGTCGAGCAGGCGCGACAGTGCCGCGTCCGGACAGGCCACGAAACCGGGATCGTCGTCGCGCAGCAGCCAGGTGCGGACGGTGCCGGCGTCGATCGCCGCCGCCGGATCCGCCAGCGCGATCACCTCGGCGATGTGGTGGTCGCCCAGGTCCAGCATGTAGCGCAGGCTGCGCAGGATGTCGTTGTTGATCACGTGTCGGGTCGGCCATGCCGCGCCAGGTCGACGCGGCGCCAGTCTAGCGGCGGCGACCGACGCGGTCGCGCCACGGTGGTTAGTTGTCGATGCCCGGCACGTCGCCGGGGCCCGGCATGTGGATCGCGAGGCGGCCGGCCGGGGTCAGGCGTGCGCGGCCGTCGCGCTCGAGCGACAGCATGCCCTTGGCAGCCAGTTCGCGGGCCACGCCGTGCGTGCCGTCGTGGTCGCCGGTGTCGATCGCGCGCAGGCATGCAAGTTCGTCGGCGTTGAGGACGCTCTGCTGGGCGCTGGTGGTCATCGGTCTGCCTCTGGGCGGTGGGCGCACAGTCTGCCGCGGATGGCATCGCGAGCCTGTGGTCGGGGCGATGCACGGCGTGCGGTGGGTCAGCGGATACGCCCGGACACGTACGGGTTGTCGCGCACGTACCATCGCCACGGCGTGTCGATCGCCTTGCTGATTCCAATGCGCGGGCTGGCCGCGGCATCCACTGGCGGCGGGCGTCCGTCGTCGAGGATGGCCACCCGGCCCCGTGCACGGGTCAGGTCGGCGCCGTTGCAGCCGGCATCGATGCCGAGCGCGCGGGTCAGGCGCCCCGGCCCGCTGGTCAGGTCGCGGTCGCGCGCGATGCCGGCGCGCGCCGTGCGCATGGCGTCGAGGCCGGCCACCGGCTCGACGGCCCGGATCAGGACACCGGCGCCGGTGCCGACGTCTTCACAGACGGCATTGCAGCACCAGTGCATGCCGTAGCTCAGGTACACGTACAGGTGACCGGCCGGCCCGAACATGACCTGCGTGCGCGGAGTGGGCCCGCGGAAGGAGTGCGCGGCCGGATCGTCGGCGGCATAGGCTTCCACCTCGACGATGCGGCCGCAGCGGCCGTCCGCCACCGCCAGCAGCTTGTTCAGCAGTTCGGGCGCCACCACCTGGACGGGGCGCCGGTAGAAGCGCCGTGGCAGCGGGCGGGCCGCCGGGCGAAGGGCGTCATGCCGCATGCGGTCGGGCAGCACCGAGGCGCGCGGCGGCGGCGTCGCCAGGCGTGTCCGCACCGAGGGGTGCGTCGGCCGCGGGTGCCGCGGGTGCCGGGTGACGTGCATCCCGCGGTTTGCCGGGCAGCGCGTTGTGCACCGCCGTGGCCGCCACGGCGGCATGGCCGGTCGCCACGGAAATCTGGTTGAGCGCGCTGACCACGTCGCCGATCGCGTACAGCCCGGCGACCGATGTCTGCTTGTGCGCGTCCACCACGAGCTCGCCCTTTTCGTCCACCCGGGCGCCCAGCGTGGCAGCCAGTCCCGACTGTGCCTCGCTCCCCAGCGCCGGGTAGACGGCATCGAAATCATGGCGCTCGCCGTCCACGCAGGCGCTGCACCGCTCGCCGTCGAACTGCAGCGTGACGTGGCCGGAGAGCAGCGCAATGCCCGCTGCCGCCGCCTCGCGCCGCACGGCGTCGTCCGGCACCGAACCGTCGGAGCCGACCAGGGTGATGGAGTCCGAGAAGGTGCGCAGGAATCGGGCATGCGACAGGCTCTCCGAGAACGGCCCGTAGACCGCGAGGCGGCCGTCGCTGGCCTCGTAGCCATCGCAGATCGCGCACAGCCGCAGTGCCGTCGTCGACACGGCCGTCTCCGCCCACGGCACGTCGGGCAGCACGTCGATGATGCCGGTTGCCAGGATCACCGCATCGGCCTGCCAACGCCTGCCATCCTCGGCGACCGCGGTGAAGCCTTCGCCTTCGCCGACCAGCGACACCACCCGCGCAGGGACGATGTCCAGGTCGAAGCGGGTCGCCTGTTCGCGCAACGTGGCGAGCAGGTCATTGCCGGAGATGCCGGTCGGGAAGCCGGGGCAGTTGTTGGATTTCGGGATCCAGCGCGCGCGGCTCGCGCCGGCGTCCAGCACCACCACGTCGCGGTGGAAGCGGCGCAGGTACATCGCAGCGGTGAGCCCGGCGGGTCCACCTCCGATCACCAGGCACTCGTGTCGTGTCATCTCGATATCGTCGGGGGCACAGGGCGTGGGTGGACAAGAGTGCCGCGCACGCAGGTCTATGCAGGGTGAGCCCGTTGCCGCATATCGGGCACGCGGGGTGCGCCACGCCACGCCACGGTCACGTCGCCGCTTCTAGGCTTGCCGGTCCATGCGGCCCCCGGGCCGCGTCCCCACGGAGATCGATCATGGACAAGATTCCCCCCGGCGCGCTGGTGGTGGTGGCAGATGGCGGCGGCGCACGCCTGTTCCGCAATACCGGCGAGGGCAACACGCTGTCGTTGACCCAGATCGAAGTGCTGACGCCGCAGAACGTCAACGACGAGGGCCCCTCGGGCAGCATGCCGCCCGACCTGCGCAACAACGAGGCCGAGGAGGCACTGTTCGCCAAGCAGCTGGCGCACCGACTCAACGCCGACGTGCTCAAGCACAGGTACGCCCACGTCGTGCTGGTGGCCGACCCGCAGACCCTGGGCCAGATCCGCCCGCAGCTGCACAAGGAGACGCAGGCGCGCCTGGTCGGCGAGCTCGCCAAGACGCTCACCAACGCCACGCTCGCGGACATCGAAACCGCGCTGGGCTGAGTCATGGGTTTCGTTCGCGCCTATGACCCCGAAGGCCCATCAGCCGCCGACGTGGCCGCCCTGCCGGGCGCCACGCTGCTCGAGTTCGGCACCGGCTGGTGCGGACACTGCCTGGTGGCGCAGCCGTTGCTGGAGGCGTCGCTGCGCGGCCGCGGCGACCTCCGCCATTTGAAAGTCGAAGACGGCCGTGGGCGGCGGCTGGGACGCGCGTTCGCGGTCAAGCTCTGGCCCACGCTGGTGTTGCTGCGCGAGGGCACCGAGGTCGGGCGCGTGGTGCGCCCGAGCGCCCAGCAGGATGTCGACGGCCTGCTCGCGCTGCTGTCGCCGTCGCCCGCGGAACGCGTGGCGGACGACCCGAGCGCCAGTGGTGGCACCCGGCTCAGCTGACGGAGCGTATCGTGCCGGGCCGTCCATCGGAGCCATCGCCATGACGTCCTTTCGTGCAGGCGCGTGCCTGCTGCTGGTCCCGCTGGTGCTCGTCGCCTGCGGGGGCGCCGTGCGCACGGATCCCATGCTGGCGGCGGAATCATTCAACCGTGACGCGACCTATTCGCGGCGCTACACCGTGGCGCCGGCCCAGGCCTGCGAGGCCGCGCGGCGGGCGTTGCTGGGGCAGGGCTACGCCGTGACCTCGAGTGCCGCGAACCTGGTGGTGGCCAGCAAGAATTTCCAATCCGGCGACGACCAGCATTCGCAGATCGAGATCCGGACCTCGTGCGTGGACGCCGGCGATGGCGGCACGCTGCTGTTCGCCAGCGCGCTGCAGGATCGCTATGCGCTGAAGAAAAGTGCGACGTCGGCGAGCCTCGGCGTCGGTGCGCTGGGTTCGCTGTCGCTGCCGGTGGGCAGCAGCGACGACTCCCTGGTGCGCGTGGCCAGCCGAACCGTCCAGGATGCGGAGTTCTACCAGCGCTTCTTCGAGCGCGTCGGCTACTACCTTCCCGAACCGGTGGCGCAGCCCGCACCGCCCCCGGGCGACTCCCCGGAGCACTGAGCGATGTCCCTTCGAGTCGCATTGCTGGCCAGTGGCCTGCTGGCAGGCGTCCTGCTTGCCTGGCTGTGGAGCGGCGGCGACCTGCCCCGGTTCGAATCGCGGCC
>DATINB010000069.1:0-2146 GCA_035474775.1 Luteimonas sp. | reverse complement strand
AAAGCCATGCAAGCGAGATCGTGGCCTTCCTGCGCGGCAGCGCGGGCTGACCCCGCCGGGATCGTCGAGGGCGGACGTCAATCCGCGGGCACGGTCCGCGTCGCCGCCCACGCGCGCAGTGCGTCCACCTGCTCCGCCATCAGCACCGACAGCGGGCGCGCCTGCCTGAGCTCTGTGCGCAGGGCGAAGTCGGAGAGCGGCACGTCGCCGGCGTGCGCGGCGTACAACGCGGCCACCACCGCCTGCTCGATCTCGGCTCCGGAGAATCCGTCGCTGGCCTGGGCCAGCGCGTCGAGGTCGAAGGCGTCTGGCGCGAATCCGCGCCTGCGCAGGTGCAGCGCGAACACCTCGCGCCGCGTCGGCGCATCCGGCAGGTCGACGAAGAAGATCTCGTCGAAGCGGCCCTTGCGCAGCAGTTCCGGGGGCAGGTCCTGGACCTGGTTGGCGGTGGCGACCAGGAACACGCGCGACCTGCGCTCCGCCATCCACGTCAGCAGGTAGCCGAGCACGCGCCGCGAGACGCCCCCGTCGCTGTCGCTGCTGCTCGATGCCAGGCCTTTCTCGATCTCGTCGATCCACAGCACGCAGGGCGCCAGCTGCTCGGTGGACGCCAGCGCCGCGCGCAGGTTGCGCTCGGTCTCGCCGTGGTACTTGTCGTACAGCGTGCCGAAGTCGAGCCGCACCAGCGGCACGCCGAACCCGCCGGCAATCGACTTGGCCAGCAGCGACTTGCCGCAGCCCTGCACGCCGAGCAGCAGCACGCCTTTGGGTGGATCCAGGCCAGGTGGCGCGTCGCCTTCGACGAACACCCGACGACGCTGGTCGATCCAGCGCTTCAGCCGCGTCGCGCCGGCCACGTCGGCGAAACGCGCTGTGTCGTACTCGTAATGCAGGTGGCCGCTCTTGTTGAGCAGCTCGAACTTGAGCTTGGCCAGTTCCGGCAGGTCGTCGCTGCCGAGCACGCCGTCGCGGAAGATCAGGTGGCGCGCGATCCGGCGCGCGTCGGTCAGGTTCATGCCCTGCAGGTTGCGCACGATCTGCTGCACGGCGGCCGGGTCGACCTCCACGCGCTTGCCGCCGTGCTCGGTGGCATAGGCCGCGGCTTCCTCGCGCACCAGGCGCAGCAGGGCATTGGCATCCGGCAGGCGCGGGGTGAAGCGCACCGCCATGGCCTCGAGGTCGGCAGGCAGTTCCACCTTGTGGCCGACCAGCACCAGTACGTGCGGCTGGCAGTCGCGGCGCTGGACCAGGTCGCGCAGCTGGCGCTGCGTACTCGCGTAACCGAGGTAGGGATGGAAATCGAGCAGCAGGTAGACGCCCCGCTGGTCGGCCCCGCGGATCGCCGCCAGCGTGGTGCTGGCGTCGGGCGCGGCGTCCGCCGGGTCTTCGCGGTCGAGGTCGATGCGGCGCAGGCCTTCGGTGATCGTCCAGCGGTACAGCGCACGCCAGACGTGCAGGAGCGACTGCCGGAACAGGTCCAGCACCCGGCCCTCGTCGGGCGTCTCGATGACGATGAGCGGGGTGTCGGCGCGGATCAGGGCGGCCAGGTCCTGCAGTTCGCTCATGCGCGCGACGGGTCGATCCGGGCCGGCGAACATACCAGACGCCCGCCGACGCCCGCCGACGCCCGCCGACGCCCGCAGAGGCCCGCAGAGGCCCGCCGACGCCCGGGCGGCGCGGTCGCGGCCCCGACTTGGCCGGTGTACCCTCGGCCTTCGATCCGCGGGACCGGAGCCTGGCGATGAAGACGGTGCTGGTTGCAAGCTCCAAGGGCGGCGTCGGCAAGACCACCATCGCCACCCATCTCGCCGCGCACGCCGCGCTGTCCGGGCAGCGCACCGTGCTGGTGGATGCCGACCCGCAGGGTTCGTCGACGCGCTGGTGCGAACGTCGCGCCGGACTCGAAAGCGCGGTCCTGCCGATCGCCGGGGCCAGCCGCCAGAAAGGCGCACTCCGTGCGATCCCCGACGGCACCGAGCGGCTGGTGATCGATGCGCCCGCCGGCGCGATGGCGGACGACCTGGAGACCTACCTCGACATCGCCGATGCGCTGGTGGTGCCGGTGCTTCCGTCGGCACTGGACATCGACGCCACCGTGCCGTTCCTCAACGCCATCTCGAAGCACCCGCGCGTGCGGCGCGGCCAG
>DATINB010000068.1:0-7974 GCA_035474775.1 Luteimonas sp. | reverse complement strand
CATCGCGCGCGAACTCGGAGTGCCGGCGGTCGTGGGCACCGGCAACGCGCTCGACCTGATCGAGGACGGCGCGGAGATCACCGTCAGCTGCGCCGAGGGCGACACCGGCTACATCTACGCGGGCGCCCTGCCCTTCGAGCGCATCACCACCGACCTGTCGTCGATGCCGCCGGCACCACTCAAGATCATGATGAACGTGGCCAACCCCGAGCGCGCGTTCGACTTCGGCCAGCTGCCCAACGCCGGCATCGGCCTGGCGCGCCTGGAAATGATCATCGCCGCGCACATCGGCGTGCATCCCAAGGCGCTGCTGGAGTACGCGCAGCAGGACGCGGCGATGAAGAAGAAGATCGACGAGAAGATCGCCGGTTACGCCGACCCGGTGAGCTTCTACGTCGACCGCTTGGCCGAAGGCATCGCCACCTTGACGGCATCGGTGGCGCCGAACCCGGTGATCGTGCGGCTGTCCGACTTCAAGTCCAACGAGTACGCCAACCTGCTGGGCGGCACGCGCTACGAGCCGCATGAAGAGAATCCAATGATCGGCTTCCGCGGCGCCAGCCGCTACGTCGATCCGTCGTTCGCGGATGCGTTCGCGCTGGAGTGCCAGGCCGTGCGCAAGGTGCGCAACGACATGGGCTTCGACAACCTGTGGGTGATGATCCCGTTCGTGCGCACGCTGGACGAGGGCCACAAGGTGGTCGAGGTATTGCGCCTGAACGGCCTGGTCCAGGGCGAGGCCGGGCTCAAGATCATCATGATGTGCGAGGTGCCGTCCAATGCGCTGATGGCCGACGAATTCCTCGACATCTTCGACGGCTTCTCGATCGGCTCCAACGATCTCACCCAGCTCACCCTGGGCCTGGACCGCGACTCCAGCATCGTCGCCCACCTGTTCGACGAACGCGATCCCGCGGTCAAGAAGCTGTTGTCGATGGCGATCAGCACCGCGCGCGCGAAGGGCAAGTACATTGGAATCTGTGGGCAAGGCCCGAGCGACCATCCCGACCTGGCCGAATGGCTGATGGAACAGGGCATCGAGTCGGTGTCGCTCAATCCCGACACCGTCGTCGATACATGGTTGCGACTAGCCAAGTCGAAGGCCGCGTCGGCGTGACCACGGGGCGTTAACCCGCCCGACCCTCGTCTCATCCGCGCCCCGCTCCAGCGGGGCGCTTCATTTCAGGCGAGCCGAGGTGACGATGGAACCGAACTGGAACGGCCTGCGCGGCCACGACTGGGCCGAAATGGCGATCGCGGTCGGGCTGAGGGTCGCCGGCGCACTCGCGGTGCTGCTGGTCGGCATGCGCATCGTGGGATGGATCGCCGGCGCGGCGGAACGGGGATTGACGCGGGCGCACGTCGAACCCACGGCGGTGCTGTTCCTGCGCAAGGTCGCCTACGTGCTGCTGCTGGTGGTGCTGCTGCTGGCGGTGCTGCAGGTGGTCGGCGTGCCGATGACCTCGATGATCGCGGTGCTCGGTGCGGCCGGCCTGGCCATTGGCCTGGCGCTGAAGGATTCGCTGTCCAACATCGCGTCGGGCGTGATGCTGGTGACGCTCAAGCCGTTCCGGGTCGGCGACACCGTGACCATCGCCGGCGAAACCGGCCGCGTTGAGGTGGTCAGCATCTTCCAGACCCAGCTGCGCGGCGCCGACAACCAGACCATCGTGCTGCCCAACAGCCTGGTCACCACGGATTCCATCATCAACCTCACCCCGTCCGCGACCCGGCGGATCGAGCTGGTGGTGGGCATCGGCTACCAGAACGACATCTCGGTGGCGCGCGGTGCGGCCCTGTCGGTGATGAAGGCCGACGCCCGCGTGTTGCCGGAGCCGGCGCCGGACGTGCTGGTCTATGCGCTGGGCGACAACAGCGTGGACCTCGGCATCCGCTGCCATGTCGCCAACGGCGACTATTTCGTGACCAAGTGCGAGCTGACCGAGCACATCAAGCTCGCATTCGACGCCGCCGGGATCAGCATCCCCTATCCGCAACGCGAGGTGCACCTGTACCACCACGCGGACAGTGCGGCCGCAGGCGCGCCGGATGCCGGGGTCCCGCCCATGGCGCAGGCGCGGTCGGCCGACGTCGCGATCGAGGATTCCCGGCACCGGCCACGCGCCGATCCCGAATGACCCGGTGTGGCCCGGGCCAGGCGCCCGGACTGCGCGGTCAGGCCGCGTGGCCGCCGAGTCGCCCCATCGCGGTACGGTAATGGCGCAGCTCCGCGATGGAATCGTGGACATCGCGCAAGGCAGTGTGTGCAGCCTCCTTGCGCAGGCTGGCGGACACCTCGGGCGCCCAGCGCCGGGCAAGCTCCTTGAGGGTGCTCACGTCGAGGTTGCGATAGTGGAAATGCCGCTCGAGGGCCGGCATGCAGCGGTGCAGGAAGCGCCGGTCCTGGCAGATCGAATTGCCGCACATGGGCGACTGCCGCGGCCCGATCCAGCGGCCGAGGAATTCGAGCGTGCGCTGCTCGGCCTCCTCCATGGCCACGCCTTCCTCCAGCACCCGCCGCCAGAGGCCCGACTTGCCGTGCTGGTTGCGGTTCCACTCGTCCATGCCTTGCAGCGCCGACAGCGGGTGGGCGATGGCGAGTTCGGGTCCCTCGGCGAGCACGTTCAACTCGGCGTCGGTGACGACCGTGGCGATCTCCAGGATCGAATCACCATCGGTGTCCAGACCGGTCATTTCGAGGTCGATCCACACCAGCCTGTCCTGCGTCATCGCCACCCGTCCCCTTCCGCCGCCGCCCGGATACGCAGCGCAGCCGATTGCGGCGGCGCCGCGTGCGGCATGATAGCGCGGCCAATCCTCCGCTCCAGCACCCATGCCCACCGCCACCAGCCAGGCCATGCACTACGCGATCCTGACCGCCATGCTCGCGCCGGCATTCTTCCTGACGGCCACCGCATCGTTGCTGATCTCGGCCAATTCGCGGCTGGCGCGCGTCATCGACCGCGCGCGTGCGCTGCTGCGCGAGCTTGCCGACAGCACCGACGCCGAGGAGCGCCGCATGTACGAGACGCTGATCGCGCTGCAGCGCCGGCGTAGCCTGATCATCCTGCGTGGCAGCCAGTTGCTGTACGTGGCCATCACCTTCTTCGTCGCGACCAGCCTCGCGGTGGCGGGCGATGCCCTGCTGGGTTATCGCTATGTCGGGCTGCCGACGCTGCTCGCCGCGCTGGGCGTGATGTCGCTGTTCGCGGCCAGCCTGCTGCTGGCGCGCGAGGCGTCGCTGGCGGTGGCGGCCGTCAACGACGAGATGGATCATCGACACCGGCATGCGACCCGTCCGCGGGCGGGGTAGCCAGCGGCGGGCGGCCGCGTTTGTGGCGGAAGTAGTTGCTCAGGCGCGTGCCCGCTTCCACTGACAGCACGCCGCCCAGCACGGCGACCCGATGATTGTGCCGCGGGTCGCCCAGTACGTCGAAGACGCTGCCCGCCGCGCCGGTCTTCGGGTCCGCGGCCGCGTAGACGACGCGTGCGATGCGCGCATGGACCATGGCCATGGCACACATCGCGCAGGGCTCCAGCGTCACGTACAGCGTGCACCCGAGCAGACGATGGTTGCCGATCGCGCGCCCGGCCTGGCGCAACGCGACGATCTCGGCGTGCGCGCTGGGGTCGTGCTCGGCGACGTTGCGGTTCCAGCCCTCGCCCTGCACCGCTCCGTCGGCGTCGACCAGTACCGCGCCGACCGGAATCTCGCCATCGGCCTCGGCGCGCGTGGCCAATGCAAGCGCATGGCGCATCCCGCGCGTGTCCGGGTCGCTTTCCGGTCCGTCGACCTGCTGCGGGGCATTTCCTGGGATCGGCATGTCGGAGCGTTCCACCCTGGATCGGCGCGCGCGGGACGGTGGTGCGGGTTGCGGTAAGCGCGGCGTGGCCCGACATTGTCGCCTTGCCGTCGCAGGAGAGACTAATGCGTGCCGTCGCCTACCGCACACCGGGCCCCATCGACCGTCCGGACGCGCTGCTCGATGTCGAGCTGCCGATGCCCGAGGCGCACGGTCGCGACCTCCTGGTCGAGGTCCGCGCGATCAGCGTCAACCCGGTGGATACCAAGGTCCGCACCCGGGCCGCTGCCGTGGACGGAGGCTGGAAGGTGCTCGGATGGGACGTCGCCGGCGTGGTCAAGGCGGTCGGCACGGCGGCGACGCGGTTCGCGGTCGGCGACGCCGTCTACTACGCCGGCGCCCTGGATCGCCAGGGCGGCAACGCGGAATATCACCTGGTCGACGAGCGCATCGTCGGACGCAAACCGGCTTCGCTCGACTGGGCGGAAGCAGCGGCACTGCCGCTGACCGCCATCACGGCCTGGGAAGCGCTGTTCGATCGGCTCGACGTTGAGCGTGCCGTTCCCGGCGCCCATTCCATCCTCGTGATCGGCGGCGCCGGCGGCGTCGGTTCGATCGCGGTGCAGCTTGCCCGCCGGCTCACCGGACTGACCGTGGTCGCGACCGCCTCGCGTGCCGAGACGCGCGACTGGGTCGGTGACCTCGGTGCCCACCACGTCCTGGACCATTCGCGCCCACTGGCCGCGCAGTTCGTCGATGCAGGACTGGAGGCGCCCGGCTTCGTGTTCTCGACCACGCACACGCATCTGCACCTGGAGGCCATCGCCGAGCTGATCGCGCCGCAGGGACGCTTCGCGCTCATCGACGATCCGCCCGCCCTGGACATCACGGCCTTCAAGCGCAAGGCCGTCTCCACCCACTGGGAGTTCATGTTCACCCGCTCGCTGTTCGGCACCGCTGACATGGGCGAGCAGGCACGCCTGCTCGATGAAGTCGCGCGCCTGGTCGACGCCGGGACGCTCCGCACCACCCTGGCCGAACGGTTCGGCCACATCGACGCGGCGAACCTCGTGCGCGCGCACAGACTGCTGGAGAGCGGGGCCGCACGCGGCAAGGTGGTGCTCGAGGGGTTCGCGGCCTGACCTCGAAACGCAGGCCGTGGACTGCGCGCCACCCGGCATCGCCCGGGGATGCGCCCGGACGTCAGTCCGGATCCGTGGCCGAGGGGTCGAGTTGCAGCCGCACCGAGCGCAGGCATGCGTCCGCGCGCAGCGAGAGCCCGTGTCCTGCGGCGATCGCCATGTCGCTGGCAGCCGCGTCCTCCAGTGCGCGGGCATCGGCGGACAGGCTGGCCAAGGCCGCGCGGAGGGCGCCGTGCGCGATCAGTGCCCCGCCCAGCACGTCGGCGTGCAGCATCGTGCGGCACGCCGGGATCGCCCGTTCCGCGATCACCAGGACCCGCAGGCCGTCGCGTGCCAGCGCCAGGGGGACGGCCGTGGCCGTGCGCGCCGCCGCCTCCGCGGCATCGATCCGGTCCTGGTCGTCGTCCAGGTCCGTGTGCCGAAGCGCCAGGTAGTCGGCGAACGCGTCCGCATCGTCGTCCGCGAGCCGTTCCAGCCGTGCCATCAGGGCCTTGCCACGCGCAACCAGGTCCGTGGCGTCAGCCGATGACTGCCGGTCGCTGATCCGCAGGGCCTTCACCACCAGCGCCAGGCCGACCGACAGCGCCACCGCGGCGGCGACTCCGCAACCCGGGGTCGGCCGCGCCGCGGCGATCGCATCGCGCAGCACTGCCACGCTGGACGTGGCGAAGGCCCCTCCATGCGCATCCTCCGCGGCCATGGTGCGCCGGCCCGCTCGACCGCGTCGTTCGGCGCCCGGCTCCGTGGCCCTGGTCATTGCAGCGTCGCGAGCGCCCGGCGGCAGTCGTCGGCGCACTCGCGGCACATGGTGGCGCAGAGGTGGCAATGTGCGTGGTCGTGGCGGTCGCATTCCACCGCGCACGCGTCGCAGGCCTGGATGCAGGTTTCCAGCTGTGCGCGCAGCATGGCCTCGGCGTTGTCACCGGCACGACGCACCGCAAGTCGCGCCGTCGCCGTGCAGATGTCCGCGCAGTCGCTGCAGGTGCGGATGCAATCGGCCATCGGCATGTCTTCCGCCGCGCAGGCATCCGCGCAGGACGTGCAGAACAGCGCACACAGCATGGCGTGGCGGGCTGCCAGCGCCAGCGCCGGGATGGCGTCGCCGCCGTTGCCGGCACCAGGGTGCAGGCCAATCATCTTCTCGAGGGACATCGCGATGCTCCGGGGCGCCGGCGTGTGCCGGCTTGGACCCGCAGCGTGGCGCGCACGCCGTGTCGGCAGCGCCAAGACCGTCGTCAGGCTGTCATTCCCACTCGATCGTCGCGGGCGGCTTGCCGCTGATGTCGTAGACCACCCGCGAAACGCCCCGTACCTCGTTGATGATGCGGTTGGACACCCGCCCAAGCAGGTCGTACGGCAGGTGCGCCCACTGCGCGGTCATGAAGTCGATGGTCTCCACCGCGCGCAGCGCGATCACCCAGTCGTACGCGCGTGCGTCGCCGACCACGCCGACCGACTTCACCGGAAGGAACACCGCGAACGCCTGGCTGGTGCGGTCGTAGAAGTCGGCCGCGCGCAGCTCCTCGATGAAAATGGCGTCGGCCTTCGCCAGCAGGTCGGCGTACTCCGGGCGCACCTCGCCGAGGATGCGCACCCCGAGCCCGGGCCCGGGAAACGGGTGGCGGTGGACCATCTCGCGTGGCAGGCCCAGTTCCACGCCCAGCCTGCGCACCTCGTCCTTGAACAGTTCGCGCAGCGGCTCGACGAGACCAAGCTTCATGTGCGCCGGCAGGCCGCCGACGTTGTGGTGGCTCTTGATGACATGCGCCTTGCCGGTCCCGCTGCCGGCGGACTCGATGACGTCGGGATAGATGGTGCCCTGCGCCAGCCACTTCGCGTTGGTCAGCTTGTGCGACTCCTCGTCGAAGATCTCGACGAACAGGCCGCCGATGATCTTGCGCTTGGCCTCGGGGTCGGAGACGCCTGCGAGCGCCTTGAAGTAGCGCTCGCGCGCATCGATGCGGATCACGCGGACGCCGAGCCCGTGGCTGTCGGAGGCGTCGGCGAAGGTCGCCATCACCTGGTCGCCCTCCTTCCAGCGCAACAGCCCGGTGTCGACGAACACGCAGGTGAGCTGGTCGCCGATCGCCCTGTGCAGCAGCGCGGCCACCACCGAGGAATCGACGCCGCCGGACAGGCCGAGCACGACCTCGTCGCGGCCCACCTGCGCACGCACGCGTGCCACCTGGTCCTCGATGATGTTGGCCGCTGTCCACAGCGTGCGGCAGCCGCAGATGTCGACCAGGAAGCGGCGCAGCATCGCCTCGCCGGACCGCGTATGGGTGACCTCGGGATGGAACTGAACGCCATACCAGCGACGGGCGTCGTCGGCGAAGGCGGCGACCGGCACGCGCGGCGTCCGCGCGGTGACCACGAAGCCGGGCGGCGCTTCCGAAACGTGATCGCCATGGCTCATCCAGACGTCCAGCCGCGGCGCCGCTCCGGGATGGTCCTGCAGCCCCTCGAACAGCCGGTCCACGGCGACCAGCGTCACCTCGGCGTGCCCGTACTCGCGGGCATCGGCGGCTTCGGTCGCACCACCCAGCTGCACGGCCATGGTCTGCATGCCGTAGCAGATCCCGAGCAGCGGCAAGCCGCTGTCGAAGACCGCCTGCGGCGCGCGTGGCGCACCCGCCGCCGTGGTCGATTCGGGGCCGCCGGACAGGATGATGCCGCGGGCACCGAATCCGGCGATCTCCGCCGGATCGTGGTCCCAGGCCCAGACTTCGCAGTACACGCCGATCTCGCGGATGCGCCGCGCGATCAGTTGCGTGTACTGCGCGCCAAAGTCGAGGATGAGGATCTTGTCGTGGTGCAGGTCGGTCATGGCGAGCCCGGCGGCGTTGACGGGGCGGCGGGGGCGCCGCCGCGGAAGGTGCAGGCACTGCGCGCGGCATCCCAGCTGCCGCCGTTGCCGGTGCAGGATTGGCGCAGCTGCCAGCCGCGCCAGGCGCCCATGCCCTGCACCAGCAACACGATGCCGGCGATCAGCAGCAGGCCGGTGACCAGCCTGCGCGGTCTGCGCGGCG